>NZ_JAUBPR010000026.1:55360-67303 GCF_036700845.1 Microcoleus sp. S13_C5 | reverse complement strand
TTTTGGCTGGCATACATTCTAACTAATGATCGCTTATCTTATATTTCTATTATACAATCTAGCTGCGTATCAGCTTAGTAGAACCAAAGGGTTCATATCTTCTGCCCGCTGACTTGAGTAAATTTTTTACCATATCGGAAATTAAATCTTTCGGAATTTCCCGATCTAGTAAGGGAACCATCATTTCTAAGGTATTGTTGCTGTAGGCAATTCTGGTTCTTCGTTTTTCCCCTAATTCCTGCAAAATCGACTCGAATTCCAGCCAAGTTATATTGGGAATAGTTATGACACTACCGGGAGAAAGCTCAATCTGGCTAACAGGTTTGATCACGGGGGTGATAACAATCATAAGCTGAATTGCGAGCTAGTTGTTAAGTTTGTGCCAAGGGCAGGCAGGATGCCTACCCCACAAGAGTTTTTGGATATATCTGTTGAGTTTAGCACGGGCAACGAGAAGAGATTCACGATCGCACTTTTGACTCAATTCTAGAAACATCGATCGCACATTTATGACTTCATTGCAGCCTGATTAATTTGACTAACAGACTCATGATTTCTCCCTGATCGGGTGTAATAATGATGCGATTGTCGGGAATGGCGATCGGATGAGTCCAACGAACAGCTTCCTCGTAGCGCAATGCGTGCAGTTGGTGGATAGTTCGCCGTACCCCCAGCGGCGAACCGATGATTACGTGACGGACTGCTTCGCGATCGCCCTCAAAGGTTTGGTTGGTTAAAACATTCGGCGATGTTTGGTTCGATGATGAATCTTGCAACATAGCTTTGACCAATAATTTTGGATAGATTTGATGCTTTGTAATGGTAAAACCGCGTACAATTTCTAATTAAAGAAAAGACCGCTATTCCCGTAAAGCACAATTTGTTAAAACAATACTATCTGAGGTTTCTGTATTTGCATAGAGCAAATCAATTTAGGGTAAGCGTAAATCAATTTACGGTCAGGGTCAATCAATTTAGGGTAAGCGTAAATCAATTTAGGGTCAGGGTCAATTAGCTTATGGAAATGTTTAAAAAATTCGAGCGATCGCCACTAAAGAGACTCCGAGTTAAGCGGTTTATGACTCAAAAACAGCTAGGAAAAGCACTTGGAGTTACGGAAATGACGGTAAGCAACTGGGAATCCGGGCGATCGGTACCGAAGCTAACGCCTGTTCAATACAAGAAGTTGCTAGAGATTCTGCAAATTACCTCTGCTGAATTACCAGACCAATTTGGTTTTCCTAGCGATGGTGATGGATAGAAAATGGAATATTATAATTAAGGAGTTTTATTTAAACGAACTCATACAATGTTTTGAAAAAAAAAGGAATATGAGACTTAACATCGCTACTTTGGTCTGAATAAAATCTGCCAATTTCTAACGATAGTTGCTCTCTAAATACCCAATCTTCCCGGCTAAAGTCACCGGATGGCTTAATTTGATGCCAATAATCCTTAGCTTTTTTAATTGTCAGCAAAACTGTGATTGACTGATTTTTATGCGTTTCATCTACAGCATTTTGAAACCGCTCTTTCCACGAAGCCTGAAATGCTTGAACTTCAGTACAATCTAATCCCGAACAGTAACTAATGCGATCGAAGGCTCTCTGTAGGTTGTTCTGTAAATCCAAGTCGCTACAAATTGCATCAGCCATATCCAGATAAATATTTGCGAGTACCGCAGGATTTCCCTTATAAATGGGCTTGTTACAACAATTGTCAAATATTGCTTGAAGTTCAGGTGTCAGAAAATATGCTTCTTTATGAATCAAACCTGTAATCCAGATCCGGTGCTGTGCTGCGTTTTGCTCTTTCACCTCCGATTTTTCGTAAAGATTCCGAAAAATTGCTTCTGTATCTGTAAAAATATAATTGTCGATCGTTTGCAGTTGCAAGTCTAAATCTATCATTGCAAAAAGTCGATCGGGATCTAAATATGAATTCTTCGTATCATTTTCGTGTAATATTGAAAGAGTAGAGTAGGTGTCTAATACATCTTTGCGATCGCCACAGTTGAAAAATTCCGGTCGCTTCTGTCTCCACCATGTCGGAACGCAAGCCTTATAAAAGTTGGCATCAGGCATTTGCTCCATTGCTTTATAAGCTTGAGGTGACTCTCTACCCTGCGTCTTCCGAATATCACCTTCGCACAATACCACAATTTTGTTTTTAATTCTGCGAGATTGAAGAATTGCCTCACAATGTTTTTTTAGCTGTTCTGGACTAAGACTCATTTCTAATATTAGATTCTTGTTTAATCAGTTTTGGCTCTATTTCTTTAACATGGGCTGGTGTCAGAGCTTCACACAATGCGTAGGAGTGAGTTGCCAGAATATATTGATTGCTGGGTCCCCACTCTTGGAGGTCTGATATAATTTGATATTGCCAATCTGGATGAAAAGCAATTTCAACTTCATCCATCAAAACAATAGCATCTTCTATGTTGCGAGACTTGAGCCAAGCATAAATGCTGAGTCTTTTTAGTTCGCCGTGACTTAAATCTTCTGGATATAGTTCTATAGTTTTACCATTATTATACAAGTGAAAGTTGACACCCGACAAGTCTTCATTTACATTTATCCTTTTATTCCCCAACAGCAGATTTAATTCCTTAATTAGAGATTGATAGCTGTTCCCGTAGTTACCTGTCTTGATGGCTTCTCTGAAGTCGCGATCGCGAACAGCTTTAAATGATTCAATAAGTAGCTCCACAGCAAGGAAGTCATAGGTAAACAAGCCATTTAATTTAGATCTTGCAGATTCTAGGATCGCGTAATAATTCTTATCTTCCTTACTTGAGTGGCCAAATAAGAGTTTTCTATCATTAGGCGGAAGAAATAGAAAAATTTGGGTGGATGGAGCTGCTAAAAATATTTGATTGGACAGTTCTAGTAAAAAATCTTCTGCTTCTTCCGTATCTATATTATTGAAATGACAGAGTAAAGCTTCATCTCGCTTCTTGTTGGAATTTCGCTTGCTTGAATAGTTACATATATATGTTATATTTTCCGCATCTAAGTATTCAATAACGTTATAACAAATATTTTCAATCTCTGTAGATTTTTGATTTAAAAATGCTATCTTTTCTTGGTTTGTTTTAAGTTCTAATTGATGATTCTTTTTTCTAAAAAAATTCTCTCTTTTTAGTTGATATATTTCACTTTTAAGTAGCTTTAATTGTGTCAAAACTGAAAAACTGAGATATTGTTTATCGATATTTTCCTCATTTCCCTTTTTAATATCTAATGCTAATAATTTTTGAAAGAAAGAATCATTATAAGCAAAAAAATCCATCTGGACAACTTTTTCTCCATCCCAAATGTCAATGATGGCTAAGACTCTTTTCTCTAGCCCAGTATAAATTTTAAATCCCTGAAGCAGATTTGCTAGAAACGGTTGTTTATCTTCATCAACAGAACAGTGTAACAATACAAAAATTAACTGCAACAGCGTACTTTTCCCGCCACCATTTTGACTACCCAGCGGAAAAATCTTAGGAACAAAATCCTTTTCAAAAGTGATGTCAATGTCCTTTAAACCGCGAAAATCAGGAACTTGAACTCGTAACAAGTGCATAAAAAACTCCTGGTGTTGGGTTGCATTTTTTATTGAAACGCTAAGCCACAATCATTTTAGATTATAACTCACATCTTTTACTATTTTCATGAACAGGATTTCCGGCCTGTTCCACAACATATTAAGTTAATGCTTTTTTGCTGATTCCGGCAGTCCGCCAGGGGTTGAAACCCCTGTCTCAAAGCTAAAGTCCTCTGAAGAGGACTGAAGAACTCATTAGTCCTCATAGCGAGGACTTTAGCTATTAGCCAGGGAATTCATTCCCTGGCGGGCTGGGGCCTTTCGGTTTAAGCAGGAGATGAGATTAAACCTTAAACTTCTCCACAATCCGTCTCATCGCCTCTTCCACATTCTCCCGACTATTAAACGCCGAAATGCGGAAATAACCCTCACCCGCCGCACCAAAACCAGAACCAGGAGTTCCCACCACATTGCAAGTTTCCAGCAACTTCTGAAAGAAATCCCAACTCGACAAACCGTGAGGCGTTTTTACCCACACATAAGGTGCATTTTCGCCACCAAAAACCTGGATTCCCGCCGCTGTCAATTTCTCGCGAATAATCGCAGCATTTTCCATGTAAAAATTGACTAAAGCCTGAATTTGTGCCTTGCCCGCCTCCGAATAAACCGCCTCAGCACCGCGCTGCACGATGTAAGAAACACCGTTAAACTTAGTAGATTGGCGGCGGTTCCACAGCTTCCAAATTTCGACATCGGAACCATCTGCCGCTTTTCCAGTCAAAGTCTTCGGTACAACTGTTAGCGCACAGCGAGTACCCGTAAAACCAGCATTTTTGGAAAAAGAACGAAATTCGATCGCACAATCACGCGCCCCTTCAATTTCGTAGATAGAATGCGGTAAACTCGGATCGGTAATATAGGCTTCGTAAGCCGCATCGAAGAAAATAATCGAACCGTTAGCTTTAGCATAATTTACCCAAGCTTGCAAGTGTTCCTTGGTTGCAGTTGCCCCCGTCGGGTTATTCGGGAAACACAAGTAAATTAAATCGACTTTTTTGTCGGTGGGAATTTCCGCAGTAAAATTGTTTTCCGCTGTAATTGGCAGGTAAACTAAGCCGCCGTATTCGCCATTTTCGTTCGCATCTCCCGTGTGTCCAGCCATCACGTTAGTGTCTACATACACCGGATAAACTGGATCGGTAACTGCGATCGTGTTATTGTTGCCAAAGATATCCAGAATATTGCCACAATCGCACTTAGAACCATCAGAAATAAAGATTTCCGAAGCATCAACATCGCATCCCCGCGACTTAAAATCGTGCTCGGCAATTTTCTCCCGCAGCCACTCATAACCTTGTTCCGGGCCGTATCCTTTAAAGGTATCCCGCGAGCCCATATCTTCCACCGCCTTCACCATCGCCTCCCGACAAGCAGCCGGTAGTGGTTCCGTTACGTCGCCAATCCCCAGCCGGATGATGGGCGCTTCGGGATTCGCCTCTGCAAAGGCTTTCACCCTGCGCCCAATTTCGGGAAACAAGTAGCCAGCTTTAAGTTTGAGGTAGTTGTCGTTGATAGTTGCCATAGTTCGATCGCTACAAATGTCGTAGAATAGCTTACTCCCAATTGTCTCTCTCAAGCAGCAGCAAGTTCGGCAACCAGCAGTGTACGGGATTTAACAGATGTAACGGATGGAGGTTCAGCCAAGAGAAAAATTTTTCCCACTCAGACACTCGAACACTCCGCCAATCCCCCATTACAGCCAATCTGCGTAGTTGCTCAACAGCCATTGACCAAAAAATCAAATCTGCTTGTATAATCAAAATAGTGTGCAGCGCAGAAACAATTATGGACGAGATCGAGTACGCCAAACTCTATCAAGAACTGGCGGCAATTCTGGATGAGTTTAATTTGGGTTGGGTAGTTCAACAAGTAGCGGATACTGTAGAGATAGGCAAAGTAATAGAAGAGCGATCGCTCAAAAGAAAAACACCTCTGCTGAAGATAGAAGATTATACCGCAAAAGAACAACTTTTGCTGTTAATTAATGCTGTCGAACAAGCGACGGTCAACACTTCCGAAATGGAAGACGAAATTGCTTATTTCTTGAAAGTAGAATCAGAAACCTCTCCCCTCGGCACAAAAATTACCTTTGCCAATTCAGGTGGCGAAACTGCCAAAACAATCGAGTTTACCTCCAGCGTCACAGCCCCCCGCCACAAACAGGCGATCGCCCTCAAGCACTTGCTGGAAAAACTGCCCTCCGGGCCCAGCAACTACGCCATCAATTCCGAAATTAAAAGCAAATTAAAAAGCTCGATCGATCCCGATTTTAACACAGCGGCAGAACAATCCAGAATTTTTGACACTTACCTCTTCACTATTCTGCTAAAAGCAGTTGCTAATGAAGGCGGTACTATTTATTACAACAATGTTTTAGACGACGAAACACCCAAATATTTAACATTTAGAAAAACAGCGGGAAAAATCCACGGAACTGCACATCCATACACTCATGCTGTTGTAGAATTTCCCGACAAACCAGCCCTGGAAGTTCACCTAGGAGTAAAAGTCCAAGGTAGAGCCGGAGTTCTGCACAACTGCAACGTTTTAATTTTGTCCCAAAAAGAAGCGAATATCTGCCGTTTGCTCAACCGCGAACCCCGCCACTCGCAGGTAATTTTAGCAGTAAAATCGGAACACAGTACCTCGGAACTAAAACTAGAAATGGCTGGTGCTTTTATCGGCTTAGCGTCAGACATTCGCTACGAAGGTGGCAGCTATTTCATTTCTAACAGTTACTCCCAACCCATAGCAAAACTGCTAACTACCGCTCGCAAAAAATGGGAACTCAACATTTTTCCTAGAGCCACAAACGATGTTCACCGGCTGATGTACTCGTTTCAAACTATCTTTAAAGACTTTAAGGCCAGAAACTGATTCCGTTAATACCATTTCACAAAAATCTTGCTACATTTTTTGTGTGGGGTTTCCTTACACGGACTTATATCAAATCCGGTAGCATCGTTCTGGTAAAGTCTCCTGCAATCTGCCACCACATATAAGCACAATTTTCTGTTTTTCGGCTCACAGTCAACAGTCAACAGTCAACAGTCAACTTTCCTAGATTTGCCCGGTTAAGTGTATCTGCTAATGTATCTGTTACATGAGCCAAGAAAATAATCTATCATGTTGCGAGCACCAGAACCTTACGAATAATGTTTAAGAAAGATAAATCTTCCCTGCTGTTTACGATCGGAGCCGCCACACTTCTGATCGGTTTAGGCTTTGTCACCTACTACCTCGTCATCTCCCGTGGGCCCGCCAAAGATTTGCCGGCGGGGGCAACCGTTGTGCCGCAAGATACGATGATGGCCCTATCCATCACCACCGATGAATCGCAGTGGAATAGACTGCGAGAGTTTGGCACGCCGGAGTCAAAAGCTTCGTTTGAGAGGTTTTTAAGCGAAATGCGCGATCGCCTTCTCACCAGCAACGGCTACGCCTACCAGCAAGACATTCAACCCTGGATAGGTAACACAGCAATGGTAGCCTTTCTCCGCAACAAAATAGCTATACCAGCCCCCTCGCCCGCACCCAACACGCCCCCATCTCCGCCAATTCAACAATCAGTGGCAATTATCCTGCCAATTGCCAACCCGATCAAAGCCAAAGAATTATTAACAAAACCCAGACCCCTCAGCCAAGGAAAAATAGTTGAGCGTAATTATAAAGGCGTGCAAGTCACAGAAACTCAAGGCGTACCCGATCGCAATTTCTCTGTCGCGGTACTCGGCACCAGTTATCTAGCAGTCACCACAGATCCTAGCGCTACAGACAGAATAATCGACACCTACAAAGGCGAACCTTCCCTAGCCAAAACCCCTGGCTATGCAGACGCCATAGACAAAATAAAAAGTCCGGGTGCCTTCGGTCAAATCTACGTCAATATGCCCGTTGCCGCCGCCTATGCCGCTGCCAACTCAGCCCGTGAAATTTCACCAGAAAACCTCGAAAAACTGCAACAAAATCAGGGATTTGCCACCACAGCGACGCTGGAGGCAGAAGGAATTGGATTCAAATCAGTCTCTTGGCTAAAACCAGATTCTACCAGAAGGATAGTAGTAGAAAACAATGCTCTAAAAATGGTTAATCGCCTACCAAGCAATACAATAATGATGGTATCCGGCGGCAACTTGCAGCGTTTGTGGCAAGACTACGTATTGGGAGCCGAGGCAAACCCGATTTCCCCGATTAATCCCCAAGTTTTACGCACAGGTTTAAAATCCACTACCGGCCTGGATTTAGATAAAGACTTAATGAACTGGATGGCCGGAGAATTTTCTCTCTCATTAATACCAGCCGCTACGCAGAATCCCAAAGACAAATTTGCTGCCGGATTTGTATTTATGGTGGAAACAAACAACCGGGGCGCAGCCGACAAATCCCTAAAACAGCTTGATGAAACGATGAGAATGAAAGGGTTTAGAGTTGAGGAAATTCAAGTCGGGGGCAAACCTGCGATAAAATGGACATCGCCGTTTGGAGGGATTACGGTAACTCGTGGTTGGATGAACGATGTAGCGTTTATGACAGTAGGAGCTCCAGTGGTTGATTCGATCGTTCCGGCACCGAAAAGTCCGCTTTTAAGCAGCGAACTGTTCCAGAACACTGTACGATCGGAACTTAAACCCCACAACGGCAATTTCTTCATCGACACCGAGAGTGCGTTTAACCCGAAAAACCTAGCTTTGCCGGAGTTTCCTCCCAACCAAAAAATGTGGATAGACGCCATGCGGTCGATCGGCGTTACAGCGGCCGTCATTGGCGATCGTACCACCCGTTATGACGCTTTTGTCGGTCTCAAAAAATCCCCCCAATCCACTCCTTCTGCGAATCCTTCACGCAGTCTTGCTTCACCGAGTCCTGCTTCACCGCGCCCTGTTTCACCCAGTCCCTCGCCCACTGTCCAAACTTCACCCAATTAACTCTTAAATCATTCAACAAATCCGCCTGGGCACCCCATTAAACAGCAACATGGCGACAGATTAAAACCGAAAGGCAGCCGCCAGAAGGAACAAGCAAGAAGCAAGGACAGGACTTACGTATACAGACTAAAGAAACCGGGTTTTTTTATAGTTTCTGCGGGCTGCAACGAATTATTTTCGTTAACAAAACCGGTTTCTATGCAGCCTTGCGTCTAGGACTACCAAAGAAACCGAGTTTTTTAAGCCTGGGACTGCAACTAACTGTTTTCGTAAAAAAAGTGGGTTTCTGCGTCCAGGCAGAAGCAATCGACCGTTTCTGACGCACCCTACACTTTATGTACCCGTTGCGTCCAGGACTTCTTATTTTTGTCAGAATTTTAAGGGTCGGCAATTGTAGAGCCGGCTTTTTTTGTTATTTATAAAAGGAAAAGAAAAATTTTTGACGTGGATTTTTCCCGGTCAGTTCTGGGCGCAGAAGCCGATTTTTTAAATGACCATACTTCCTTTAAACCCTCACTAATGTAAAAAAAACGGTTTCTAGGGTTCGGAGTGCGTCTAGGAAAGCCAGTTTTTTTTATATGTCATCCGGAAGATACAGATTCTCGGCATTGCGAGTTATATTTAGATTCTGGAGAAGATACGCTCGGGGAATTGCAAATGCAGAGGAAAATTTTACAGGGAAATTTTCCTCAGTGAGTCGGGAAAGTCAGTCTGGAACGCACTTGCAGTCCGAAACCCGGTAGCTTCATAAATATACAGCCTTTAACTCCAAATTTTTAGAAAAACTAGGTTTATTTACCTAATTTCTGTGTATATATTTTACCCATTAAAAACCTATGGAAACCACCAAAAATATTCAAATAAAGGCTAAATTCCTGTCAAAAAAAAGAATAAGCAAACTGGCAGTTTCTCTGCCAATTATCTTAATAAACCTTTACTTTTTGCAAGCAAAAGCCGAAGGTCAAACAATTGTTCCAGCGGCGGACGCAACAGGTACTACCGTCACTCCCGCAGCCCAAAACGGAACTCCTGGGCAGCCAACTCGCTTCGATATTCAAGGGGGACAATTATCGAGCGATCGACAAAATCTTTTCCACAGCTTTAAAGAATTCGGCTTGTCGGAAAATCAGATTGCCAACTTTATATCAAACCCCAACATTCGCAACATTTTAGCGGGCATAGGCGGCGGTAAACCCTCGATTATTAACGGCTTAATTCAAGTAACCGGCGGCAATTCTAACTTGTTTCTGATGAATCCATCCGGCATCATATTTGGCAACAGTGCCAGTTTAAACGTGCCTGCTTCTTTCACAGCAACCACCGCCACCGCTATTGGATTTGGTTCAAACTCGTTTAACGTCAACGGTAGTAGCACTTACACATCTCTGACAGGCGCGCCCAATTCCTTTAGTTTTGGAGCCGATCAAGCAGGAGCAATTATCAGCACGGCAGACTTAGCAGTCAAGTCAGGGCAGAACTTAACCTTGCTAGGCGGCACCGTTGTCAGCACCGGCAGCGTTTCGGCCCCAGGCGGTCAAATTACCGTAGCATCAGTCTCCGGGACAAATTTAGTGCAGATCCGCCAGCGAGGCAATTTGCTGAGTTTGGAAATCGAGCCGCCCTCAGCGACGAGCAGCACTGGAACAACGGTAAAAGCTTCGGCATTGCCGATCACATCCTTGCCCGAACTGCTTACAGGCGTCGGTGAAACGAACGCTACAGGCCTCAGCGTCAATGCCAACGGTCAAGTGGTACTCACAGCGTCTAACCGAGTAGTAGCTGCGGGGGACGTTGCGCTAAAAGATGTAAACGCTCAGGCGATCGCAATTCAAGCAGCCAACAGCATTGCAGTCAGCGGAAACCTCACAAGTTCCCAAGGCGGTGCGATCGCCCTAGAAGCTAGTGGCGACATTAGCACTGCGGATCTCGACTCCCACTCCGACACCACCGCAGGCGGCAAGATCACCGTCACCAGCCGTACAGGAAAAGTAGAAACAGGCAATATCAACGCAGGGTCGATCGACAAAAACAGCAATGCCGGAGACGTTAGTATTGCAGCACCGTCAAGCAGCATTCAAACAGGGTTCATAGACGCCAACTCCAAAGAAAAACAAGGTGGTGAAGTCACCCTCAACGCCCGCAACGATATCGAAGTAACCCATATCAACACCGAAGGCCGAACAGGCGGAGGAGATATTGACATTACAGCCGGTGGTAATTTCCGAGCTACAGGCACTTTCACAAACGATAACAACTGCTTGTCGCAAGCTTGCAGCATTTCCGCATCCACTACTGGTAGCGCCAATGGTGGAGATATCACCATTCGCCACGGTGGCGAAGCCTCGAACACTCTTTTCAGCGTCGGGCCCGACTATAACAAACTCAACGGTACTGCTGGCAGCATTGCCACTGGGGGTCCAAAGAAGGAAAATGTTATTACACAGGGAAGTTATTTCAGCCCCACCCCTCAGATAGTACAGCCAACCCAAATTAACATTACGGCTTCTTCAGTATCGCCCGCACCAGCGCCCGCACCAGCGCCCGCACCAGCGCCCACACCCGCACCAACACCAGCACCAGCGCCGACACCAGCGCCCGCACCCGCGCCCGCGCCCGCGCCAGCACCAGCGCCCGCGCCAGCACCAGCGCCCGCGCCCGCGCCAGCACCCGCACCAGCGCCCGCGCCAGCACCCGCACCCGCACTCGCACCAACACCCGCGCCAGCGCCAACACCCGCGCCAGCGCCAACACCCGCACCCGCACCCGCGCCAACACCAGCGCCAACACCAGCACCAGCGCCCGCACCAACACCAGCGCCAGCGCCCGCACCAACACCTGCACCCGCGCCCGCGCCCGCGCCCGCACCCGCGCCAACACCAGCGCCCGCGCCCGCACCAACACCCGCACCCGCACCAACTCCCGCGCCAGCACCCGCACCCGCACCAACTCCCGCACCTATATTTGCACCTGTACCACCCCCCGCACCAGCACCAGCACCCACACCAGCACCAGCGCCGACTCCCCCACAAGCATCCCTACCAACTCCAGCGCCAGCGCTAGCACCTGAACCAGCACCAGCGCCAGTGCCCGCACCAGCACCAGCACCAGCGCCAGCGCCCGCACCAGCACCAGCACCAGCACCAGCGCCCGCACCAGCTCCTGAACCAGCACCAGCGCCCGCACCGGCGCCCGCACCAGCTCCTGAACCAGCACCAGCGCCCGCACCAGCACCAGCGTCAGCACCAGTGCCAGCACCAGCGCCCGCACCAGCACCAGCGCCCGCACCAGCACCAGCACCAGCACCAGCACCAGCACCAGCACCAGCACCAGCACCAGCGCCCGCACCAGCGCCCGCACCAGCACCAGCGCCCGCACAAACATTAACGCCGACGCCAGCGCCAGCGCCAGTCTCAAATGTGCC
>NZ_JAUBPR010000026.1:0-55260 GCF_036700845.1 Microcoleus sp. S13_C5 | reverse complement strand
ACCAGCACCGATAATTACTCAAAATCCAGCGCCAGTCTCAAATGTGCCACCAGCACCGATAATTACTCAAAATCCAGCGCCAGTCCCAAATGTGCCACCAGCACCGATAATTACTCAAAATCCAGCTCCAGTCCCAAATGTGCCACCAGCACCGATAATTACTCAAAATCCAGCGCCAGTCTCAAATGTGCCACCAGCACCGATAATTACTCAAAATCCAGTGGTTGCGCCTGCTGCTGCGCCCATAAATCTCGCACCGATACCGACACCGGAGCTCGCAGCCAACCAGCCACCAGCCACAAATCGTTTATTTTCCCCCAGCTTGCAACAGCAAAACCAGATATCTAATTCCTTGCAACACCGCAATTTACCTCCCGCGTCTGGGAATCTTGACGCTTCCAAGTTGCCCACCAACCTCAGCGCTGTTATTTTTCCGGTAGAGGAGAGATTTACCAGCGAGTTTGTCGATTACCTAAATTTGCCATCAACAACTGCGATCGCCACCCTAGAAGATGCCCAAAATACCCTTCGCAGTGTCCAACAAGCCACAGGCATCAAACCAGCTCTCATTTATATCAGCTTTGTACCCAGGGGTTCTACAGTCGCTCGGCCTTACAGCAGTTCCTCCATCTTGCGCGTAGAACAGCAAATTCAAGCCTCTGACGAACTGGAAATGATGGTGATAACCCCGGAAGGTGTACCCGTTCGCCAGCGCATCTCTGGAACCTCTCGCGCCCAGGTAATGGAAGCTGTTCGGAAATTTCGCGATGAACTGACTAATCCGGTAAAGCGCAATACTAAAAGTTATTTGCCCTTTGCTCAGCAACTCTACCAGTGGATGGTAGCGCCGCTGGAAGCAGAACTGCAAGCCAAAGGCATTGAGAATTTATCTTTTATCTCAGATATGGGGTTGCGATCGATACCGATGGGCGCCCTACACGACGGCAAAGGCTTTCTGGTAGAGCGTTACAGTGTTGGCTCGATGCCGAGTCTGAGTTTGACAGATACCAGCCCCGCCAATTTCAAAAATACCCAAGTTCTGGCCATGGGGGCGTCGCAATTTCCAGATATGACTCCTTTACCTGCGGTGGAAATAGAAGTATCAACAATTACGCCGCAGCAGTGGCCGGGTAAGTCTTTCTTGAACGAAGCTTTCACCCTGGCAAATTTGAAATCGCAGCGCCAGCAGCAGCCTTTTGGGATGATTCACTTGGCTACTCACGCCGAATTTCGATCGGGAGACCCCAGCCACTCCTTTATTCAGTTGTGGGATACTAAACTGCGTTTGGATCAGTTGCGGCAAATGGGATGGCACAGCCCGCAAGTGGAAATGTTAGTTTTGAGTGCTTGCAAGACTGCTGTGGGCGATCGAGAGGCCGAGTTGGGCTTTGGCGGGTTAGCCGTGCAAGCCGGGGTTAAATCGGCTATGGCGACTCTCTGGTATGTCAGCGACGAGGGCAGTTTGGGGTTGATGACGGAGTTTTACGGGCAGTTAAAAACTGCTCCGATTAAAGCAGAAGCACTGCGGCAAGCGCAATTAGCGATGTTGCGGGGAGAAGTACGAATTGAAGGGGGGATGCTGCACACTTCTGTTGGCAATCTGCCACTACCCCCAGAATTGGCAAACACGACGAGTCAGAATTTCTCTCATCCTTATTATTGGTCTGCTTTTAGAATGATTGGCAATCCTTGGTGAGTCGATCGCCCACTCGCATTTCAACAACCGCCAATCACTCATAATTGCCACAAAAATTTAAAATCCCAAACCCAAAACTGCCCAACCCCAGTACGATCGATCTAGTTAGCAAAAATAAGTAAAAACATTACCGGAGTAATTTTTATGGATCTGGTTGTACTCCAGAACTGGCTGGACAACATCTCCTTTGCCGTTTTGTTCTCCACAATGCTCATTTACTGGGTTGGCGCAGCATTCCCCGGCATTCCCTACTTGGGGGCCCTAGGAACCGCAGGAATGGCCGTCGCCAACCTATCCATCGCCGCTTTACTCGGTTCTCGATGGATAGAAGCCGGCTACTTCCCCTTAAGCAATCTCTACGAATCCCTATTTTTCCTAGTTTGGGGAATCACCGCCATCCACCTAGTCGCGGAAAACATGAGCCGTTCCCGCTTAGTAGGAGTAGCCACCTCCCCCGTCGCAATGGCAATATCCGCCTTTGCAGCCCTGACTCTGCCCGCAACCATGCAATCTGCAGAGCCCCTAGTACCCGCCCTCAAATCAAACTGGCTGATGATGCACGTTAGCGTCATGATGCTTAGTTACTCAACTTTAATGGTAGGAGCGTTACTGGCGATCGCCTTTTTAATCGTCACCCGCGGCCAAAAAATCGAACTTACCGGTAGTTCCTTCGGCACCAACAGCAACCGCAACGGCAACTACCGCCTCCAACGCCCTCAAAACCCCGAATCTCAAATTGCAGAAACCAGCGCCGACAGCGCATTAGCTTTCAGCGAACCCTCTTTCAACTCCAACAATAACGGTTTGGGCACCACCGCAGTGCTCGAATTAGCCACCGTTCAAACCTCATCAACCGCCCCAACTCAAACCGCAGAACTTCTCTCGCCCCAGCGATTGAATCTAGCAGAAACTCTTGATAACATTAGCTATCGCATCATCGGTTTAGGATTCCCTTTACTGACTGTTGGCATTATTGCCGGTGCGGTTTGGGCTAACGAAGCTTGGGGATCATACTGGAGTTGGGACCCAAAAGAAACTTGGGCGCTAATTACTTGGTTGGTATTTGCTGCCTACCTGCACGCCCGCATTACTCGTGGCTGGCAGGGAAGACGCCCAGCAATTTTAGCAGCCACAGGTTTTGTGGTAGTTTGGATTTGCTATCTAGGCGTTAATCTGTTAGGCAAAGGTTTACATTCCTACGGTTGGTTTTTCTAATTCCTGATCCACCAAGGGGCCACAGAAGAACAGGATAAGTCAAAGAATCGGGATTAATATAATCTCCGGTTGTAGGGTGGGCAATTCCCACCTTACTCAACCAGCGAGATTCTAATAATTAACTCCCTCTTCCTTCTTCCCTTTTTTTACCCGATCGCGAAGTCGAAGGGCCTTCTTCCTTCTTCTAACTTCTGTCTTCCGGACCTCTGTCTTTACATCCGTTGCATCCGTTACAAAATCCGTTGCCGAACTTCCTTCATTCATTAAAATAAGGACAATTAATATGGACGAATTGCCACTATTTCCTCAAGAAGATGATGTTGTGTCTGCCCCTACCAGCGCTTTGATGTATCAATGTACATTCAAAGTCAGCGAATTTATGGCCATTATGCAGGCGAAATTGGTAGACGAAAAATTATTCTCAGACGGCCTGGATTGCGAGCTATTAAGTGCTGGCAAAGACTGGACTAAAGGAAAACTTAGAATGCGTCTGGAGTTCATTCCGCTTGAACCTGAAATCAAAGAACAAAAAGCCCTTCCTGCCGCTGCCGAAAGATCAGACACCGTACAAAACTACGCCGTAGCTAGCTCAACTCAAACCGATATAGATGAGCCATTAAATCAATGTGACTCAACAGAAATAAATAATCATTTTCCTATTTCTAGGTATCCCGACCGCGACCCCCAAAGTATAGGAATGTGGAGCTAGGAAGGCAAAGACTGAGAGATTGAGAGAGGGGGATGCTTCCCCTTCTTTGCTCAAAATCCATCCGTTAAATCCCTGACACTGCTCGTTTTCTAAATTCCTTCTTCTTGCTTAATGAAAAACGGCTCTCATGGCTGAATCTTCCAATTGGACGCACCTCCACGCTCAAGTGCACAGGACGCTGCTGTACCGACAAATATTGCCATCAAATCAGCGATTGCTAGTAGCAGTATCGGGCGGACAAGATTCTCTGTGTTTAATTAAATTACTGCTAGATTTGCAGCCAAAATGGGGGTGGAATCTAGGGATTGCTCACTGCGATCATCGTTGGCGTTCTGACTCGCAAGCCTCGGCCAATCATGTAGAACAATTAGCTAAAAACTGGGAAATATCCTACTATTTGGAAACAGCCTCGGACATCCCCAAAACAGAAGCAGCGGCCCGACAATGGCGATATCAAGCTTTAACCGAAATTGCGATCGCCCACAACTACCCCTACATTGTTACAGGCCACACAGCCAGCGATCGCGCCGAAACACTCCTCTACAACCTGATTCGCGGCAGTGGCGCCGACGGGCTTTCTGCCCTCACCTGGACACGGCCCCTGCTCGATTTTCGATTGCCGATTTTAGATTTTAGATTGGGGAATTCCGGCAAAAATCCCAAATCCCCAATATCTGCCGATTTTCGATTGGAAAATAAGGATGAAAATTCCCAATCGAAAATCCAAAATCTCAAATCTAAAATCTATTTAGTTCGTCCTTTGCTCGAAATAACTCGATCGCAAACAGGTCAATTTTGTCAAGAGCAAAAACTACCCATTTGGGAAGATTCCACAAATCAAGACTTGCAATATACTCGCAACCGGATTCGATCGGAATTATTGCCTTATTTGGAAACTCATTTCAACCCAAAAGCCCAACAAGCGCTAGCTCAAACAGCCGAACTCCTCCGCGCCGACGTAGAATATCTCGAACTTGCAGCCAGCGACTTGCTAAAGCGAGCAATGTCTCCAATTGCAGACAGCCCGCAGGTGAATTTTCAACTTCCTGTCAAGTTAAATCGCCCGATTTTGCGGGAAGCACCCCTGGCCTTGCAGCGACGGGCAATGCGGCAACTACTGCAACAAATATTGCCCTCGGCGCCTAGTTTTGAAAGCGTAGAGAAACTAACCAGCTTAATCGTAGCGCCCAACCGATCGCAAACCGATCCATTTCCTGGAGGAGCGATCGGTCGAGTCGAACACCCTTCGATAATTTTAGATATTAAATTTTAAGCTGTGATCAAACCCGAAAGGACTTGCCGCAAATCGGAAACTACCCGATCTTGCTCCTCTCCAGTCTGCTGTACCCGATCAAGTTCCCCTGCCACCGCTTCGAGCTTTTGGCGTAGCGCATTCAAATTGTCCTGCACCGGCTGCAACATTTCTTGATAAACATTCAGCCTGCCCCAGAGTTGCGCCACTGCACCTTTCTGGTTGAACAAATTCTGCTCTAACTGCTTGAGTTCGTAGCGTTTCGCTTCACTTTCCCCATTTTGGCGGTTGACATTTGCCTCAATTTGGGATATAGCTTCCCGCACCTGCTGAATTTCGTTTTCCAGTCTTTGCAATTCTTGGCTTTGCTGCTGCCGCTGAGTATTGAGCTGTGCGACAATCGGCCCCAAATCAATATCTCCTCGATCTTGTTTTGGAGCATTAGCAGTACCCAGCCGCCGCCACAGCACCGCCTGATGCTGCTTTAGAACATCTTCCCGTTCCTGCAACCGGAGGCGCTGTCCCACCAGAGTTTCGTTTAACATCTGATAACTTTCGAGTTCATCTGCCATTTCATTTTCCAAAGCCATGCGATCGTACTCGCTAGCAGCTTGAATTTTCCCTTGCAGCTCCTCGATTGTCTCCCGCTGCAGAGTCAACTCCTCCTCTTGATCGTTAACAAACCGGAACACCTTTTCCAAATCCTGTTGCAGGTGTTGCACCAGCCCCTGTAACTCCTCAACAGGCATCTTCTCCAAAGCTGACACATCTACTTTGTGCTCCGTACCCGCAGCACCCGAAGCAGATGCGAGCCTGGAAACTTGCTGGTAAAGCTCCTCAACCGCCTGCACCTGCAAAGACACCGACTGAGCCTGGTCCTGCTTAGCGCTGAGCGTACTTTGCTGCCCTTTAAGCTCCGCCCGAGCCCCGGCCAAAGCATCTTGAGATTGGTACCACTCTTGCCAGCGGTTTTGGAGGCTCTGATTTTGTCGATCGACCTCTTCTTGTTGCTGTTGAGCTATGCTTTGTTTTTGCTCCAACTGCTGCCAGTGCTGATCCAGAATTGCCTGTTGAGCGCCCACCGCATCAAAAGACTGATTCAGTTGTTCCCGCACCCCTTGGGCAGAAGCAATTGCCCCTCCCAGCTTCTGCATCAACTCCTGAATCCTCTGAGTCTGCTGCTCATCAACCACTGCCCCCTGCGGAACCTCAGACTGCTGCTGGGCCACCCGTTGCTGCTCGCCCCGCAACTGTTCCCAAGCCGTCTCAATTTCTACCCGACTGCGATCGACTTCTTCTCGCAGTCGGTTAGCTTCATCTCGAGTATTTTCAATTTCCGAGCGCTGAGCTTCCAGCCGCTCCAACTCCTCTTCCATTTGAGCCAACTGCTCTTCGCGGGCTTGCATTTCCATTTCCCGGCGATTGAGTTCCTGACTCGAAAACGTCAGAGAAGCCTTCCACTGTTCAATTTCCTCTTCCTTATCCTTAAACTTGTCCTGCAATCGCGAGAAATTTTGCAGAATGCTCACCAACTGGCGGGCCGCCTCCTGAATCCGCTGCACTTGCTTGCTAGCGCTCAACTCAACCAGCACCAGCGTGCCGTCGTTAAACTTATTAGCTTCCTCAACTGGGATCGCGTCATCGCCTGGTACGGCGCTCCAGTTATGTTCGCCCCGCTGACAAGCTAGCAGTTTCAGCTCAGCCTTACCGCCACCGAGACCAAAGCCGCTTCTCTGTTTTTGTACTTCCGCTAGATACAGCACACTAATAGTCCTCTGCTTCGTAAAACCTATCCCAACTTACTTTAAGTTACTTAAAGGCCTAAAAGATAAGTGGTGTTTACTTCCTACGCTGTTGGGTAGACGGCTAATCCCAAGATAAGTAGGCTATCCCCCTTAAGCCAAAGGTTCTTGACTAAAGATAGCACTGCGTGTGATCTTTAGTCAACTTACCTAAAGTAAACAAGTATAGGCAAGTAAGGATAACTTTTTGCCACTTAAGTCTTACTTTTTGGTATCGTTTGCCCAATCGGGGGATAGCATTTTTTTCTAACTTTTCTTCAGCACTCACGCATAGCACGTTCTCACGGGAGAACTTCCAGAAAGTACGGCCGCCGCCACTTGTCTGGAGGAATGAGAGAGCAGTACCAATCCCGCTTGATTCAATACTAGCTCTCACTGCGGAGACTGCCATAGCCCAAACCTGAAAAAGGTCAGTCCTTGAACCTCCCCATGTCTAAAGCCGGGGGATTCTTGCCCACCTTCTAGACGACAATGGGACATTCAAATATGGCTCTACTCACTCAAAGAACTTTACTTCTCCCGGAGCGCAGACTTGCTGAGTCCTTCCTATTTTTAAGGTTGAACGTGACCTATGCTGGAATTATTTGCCCTTTCACTATTCCGAATTAATCGGATTAGTGCGTTGCCGGGGTTGCTCGCCTTCTAGGATATTTCAATGGGTTGAAAGTTATTCTTACTCTGGCGAATCGCTCTCTGCCAATTATACCACTCTGGTTTTAGCAACACAATTGTTTCACGAGACTTAAAAGCCCCTACCGACTGAACCCCAGGTCTAACTCCCATGTCGTTAGCCCCGGGCTTGCCTCTGGCGCTTCGATCCAAAAGTTTGTATTGATTTTACAACGCTTTAGTTATGGGTTGATCGTGAGAAAAGCCGTTGCAGCCCCCAAGCGTGCGCGTTGCTCCGGCGGACTAGGGATTTGAACCGCGCTGCCTTAGAATAAGGTAATGACGCGAGCCTATGACGCTCGCCACGGGCGAGCAAAAAGGTCGATCGGCACTGAGGGTTTTCCTGACAATTGCCAACAAAGGTTCATTTTGACTGCACCTGATTTTAGGGCTGTGGCAAACCCAAAAAAAACCTCGATCGCAACTCATCCAACCCAACAGACTAGCCTCAAGTTCCCATCGGGGCTTGATCGGCACTTGCTGCTGGTAGCAGCGGTAAAACCAGAGAATCCTCGGTATTTTGAAGTTGACCTACGCCAAGATGTGCTGGATAAACTGATGGCATACTCAGCCAAAAACTTCAAAACTTTGGCTATCTAAGACTTGAACCAGTCGGGAATGCCAGTGTTGCACACTCGAAAAGCCCGTGCAATCGTGCGATGTGGATTCTACGAGTTTAGGCAACGCCGTGGGAATACAATGTGAAACTCTACACTTAGAGAATGCCGCGAGTTTCGCGGTTTCAGCTTGTGGACTGGTAGCGCGGCCGAGGAGCGGCAGCAAGTATCGCCCTTTCGTCAATTCCCAATTGTGAGATCGGCATCAGCGCGTAAATGATTGACGGAAATTAAAGTCAATCTTTTCGCCAGCACACAGTCTTTCCGAGCTCAGACGCCAACGGTTTTAAGGAGGACATTTTAGCTGCATGCAGGGAAATTTGAGTGAAATAGACATCCGCAGCATCCTGCAATTAATTGAGTTAGGTCAGCGAACCGGAGAACTGTTCGTAGAGGCCTACACCTCCACCGGCAGCAGCACGGGTACTCAACCTACCCCGCGCTCCCTTGCAGGACAATCCTGGTATGTCTTCTGCTTCAACGGTCAGATTATTTACGCTACCCAGAGTGCGGGCAGTTTGTTTCGCTTGCGCGACTACCTGCGCCGCTACAAAGCAGATACCGCCCTCGACAAAATCCAAGTTCCCTATATGGCATCTACCAATGCCCCAGAATACGGCTACCTATGGGCTCTGCTAGAAAATCACATCCTCACCCCAGCTCAAGGGCGCAACATCATCCAGAGCATGATCCACGAAACCCTATTTGACTTGCTGAGTCTCCACCAGGGTTCCTTCACTTTTGAAATGGGCCCAGCTTTGGCTCCTCAACTGACCAGCTTAGAAATTAGCTCGCTGCTGGCCAAGATTGTCAAACAGGTGCAGCAGTGGAAGCAGTTTCACCCTCACATTCAGTCGCCCAACCAATGCCCGGTGATTTCAGACCCCTCCGAGCTGCGAGTCGCACTGCCTGTCAATACCTTTAATACTCTCAGACGCTGGGCAGACGGGCACACTTCGATCCGCCAAATGGCGCGCTACCTCAACCGAGACGTGCTCACTGTCGCTAAGGCGATTTACCCATTTGTGCAGCAGGGATTGGTGCAAGTATTTTACGAGCCCTCTGTTGCCCCCACCAACAACAAAAAAGAATGGTCGTCCCCAGAAACCAAGGTTCCTAGAGTTGTCTGTATTGACGACGACAATACTATTCGCAAAACAGTCGAGTCAATTTTAAATGAACACGGTTACGAAGCTACTACGATCGGCAATCCCCTCCAAGCCCTGAGTTTGGTGTTTCCACTCAAACCCGATTTAATTCTGTGTGACATCGCCATGCCGGAACTCGACGGCTACGAAATTTGCGCTATGCTGCGTAGTTCTAGCGCTTTCCGGCAGACGCCGATCGTGATGCTGACGGGCATCGACGGATTTATCGACCGCGTTAAAGCCCGCATGGCCGGAGCTACAGACTTTTACACCAAACCTTTTGGTGAAAGCGAGTTATTGATGCTGGTAGAAAAATATGTGGGCCCGGGCTACCCTCGGCTCAATCTCTCGGAAAGATTATTAGACCGCTCGCTAGAAGACCAATTAGAAGAAAAATAAATTTCCCACCCATGCCATGATGGGAGCTTTTTTGTACCTGCGGTTAGATCAAGTCTCGGCTGCCACAAAGAGAAAGCTGGGGGTACTATTGGCGATCGCACCATAAACTAGAATGTATTAATCCGCGCGCTGGCATAAGGGCGTCGGTAAAACTCTGTTCAATTTCTAGGCCCAAGTGGGTCTAACACGCTCAAAGTGCAAATATAATATACTTGTTCTCCACTTGCAGCCGATCCGAAAAACTGATGCACAGAGCTACTTATTGCTAGGTATTTCTGTACACAAAGTCAGAGAGTCCAATTCTCAGTCTTAAGTGACTCCGTTCCTGATTGTCGCGACACCAGCCATGTCAACCACTCTCGCTAATCCGAGTATCGGTTTAGCATTCATCGCAGAAATTACCTAGAGTTTTACCAATTGAGACGGCGGTGGGAGTACAAAGTAAAGTTTTAGGGGTTTCAAATTAATTGTTCGTAGTCGATTGGAGCTAACTTGTAAGCATTGGTCGCGCGAATTTATTGATGGCAGTCAATTATTGACGGAGAAAATTTATTACCAAGGGCCTCCGGCAGTCGCGCCATTCACCCCTTGGCTGTGTCAAGCTTGGCTGTGTCAAGTTTCGACCATCGAAGTTTTGATCGGGTTCTTCTTGGCGGGAAACCTCAACAATTTGCTAGAAATGCAGGTGTCAGAATTATGATTAGCGGTAGCCCAGACTTTATATTACCAGGACTAGGTGTAGATCCGGCTCCGGAATTCCAAGAACTAGAAACTCCCGAAGGCGAGCTGCACCTGCGGTTCTACGTTCCTTCGGGGAACGAGTTCGCACTGCCAGCGACAGGGATTAGAGAGGTACTATCCCCTTCCCCAGACCGCATGACACCGATCCCCAACGTTTCCTCTTTGCTTTTAGGTACGCTAAATATGAGAGGACGAGTGATTTGGGTGGCAGACCTCGGCCAATTTCTGGGAGACCAAACACCTCTGAACACAGATAGACCCGAAATCCCGATCGTGGCTGTGGAAGACCAAGACACGATTTTGGGGCTGGCAGTCGATCGAATTGTGGGGATGGACTGGCTCGACGTAGAGCAACTGCACTCTCAGAACAATGCACCAGACGGCATGATTCCATTTCTGAGGGGAGAATGGATGTTAGGTGCACAAGCTCAGAAAGTGCTCCGACTGCTAGATCAAGTGAAAATTCTGCGCTCGGCGCGGTGGGCAGCGTGAAATCGATTTTAGATTTGCGATTTGCGATTTTCGATTGGGGTCTAACCATCAACAGTCACACGACTTGAGGCGCGCATCTAAACATTCAATTCAAGATAAAAATCAAAAATCTCAAATCTAAAATCTAAAATCCAAAGAGGGCGGCAAATGGCAACAAGTACCAACTTTCAGCAGGACTACCAACGGGCAGAAGCGGCCTACATGGATGGCAATTATTCAGAAGCCGCAGCCCTAGTTTATCAATTAGTAGAAGATTTTCCCGAAGACCCCAGCGCTCGCCTGCTGTGCGGACACATTTACTGCTACGGACTGCAACAGTATGAGGTGGCGCGGGAACAGTACACGGTTGTGCTAGGCCTGAGTGACGACCCGAGTTTGGTGGAACACGCTCACAACGGAATTACCTACACAGACCAATTTTTATCTGGAGAACTGCAAACAGAAAATTTCGAGGCTTTGTCTGCTGAAACTGAATTAGAATTCTACCCCGACTTATCTCTTGATGAAGGCTTAGAAGACCCGGATTTGGGACTTTTTCAAGGAAATTCCCCATCCCTTTCCTATAGAAGTCAATCCCCAGACGACATGGAAAACGAGGACTTGGCAGACTTGGGGATGAGTGGCTTGGCGTGGGAAGCAGAAGACGACGATCACCCAGGCTTAGTCCCAGATTTAGCCTCACATTCTAACCCGTTTGGTGGCGACAGCGGCGGAATGGCAGCTTATGCTGAGACCTCCGACTCCCTAGACGACATAGACGAGTTTGCCGACTCGGACTTTGGAGACCCTTTTGCCTTAGATGATGGAGGGTTTGAGGCGGCTGACGTGTCTAGCAGCAAAGTGTCTGGGAAAAGCGCACCTTACTCAGGAGATTCGTTTTCAGAAGCTCCGACTCAGATGCTCAACGGTCAAAGTTTTGCCTCTTCAGAAACCGGGAATTCCTTCGACTCGAACCAACTAGACTCCCCCATCGGGCCCTCGGACAATTTTGGCGAACCTTTTGCTGCGCTCGATTTGCCAGACGAATTCGACGATAACTCAGACTACGACTACCAATCCCCGCCCCAGAGTGGCCAAAATCACAGTCATAATGCACCTGGGGCCGAAGAGGAAGACCCCTTTGCCGAGGCGATGCCCTCGCCGGGTTTCGGGTCTTCTCGACCTCAAAATAAACAGCCGAATAACGGGTCGAACTACTCGTCAAACTATTCGCTGGCGGAAGACGAAACGCTGTTGATGGGAGGTGCAGTCCCTAACTCTCAAAGTCAAAGGTCGAGCCGGGGACAATTTAATTCAGTCGATCCAGCTTCCGCCAACAGCAACGGTTACAGCGACTCGGAACCCCCGGCATTTGGCTCTAGAGACAACTTCGAGTTAGATGCTTTTGAAGACGACGCTTTTAGCGATTCTTTCTCTTTCGACGAAAACGAACAAGCGACAGCTTTCGGAGCGTCGGACAAGAACAACAGCGCCTGGTCATCAAAAACTGGGAACGCTCAAGTACACAGCGACTTTTTAGACGAATTTGACGAATTTGACGATTTGGGGAATTTGCCGGACTTTGATATCTCAGAAGATGCCACGAGTTCGATCTTGACTAGAGGTAACACCAATTTCGGCAACTCGACCAGCGGCATGATGGGAACAACAGGCAGTAGCCTGGACTTTGACAACAGCGATGGCTCAGCAATTCGGGATGACGAGATATTTAGCATAAACGGCCCGGCTGATGCGTCGGTGCCGAATTTTTCTCCCACCGAAACAGAAGCGCTCGATACTTCGGTCACGGTAGAACAGGGGGGACTGGCTTTCTTGGAAAATGCCCCTTTGTTTACAAAACAGTTGTATACGGCAATCGGGGCAGGACTGGTTTCTTTGGTAGCTGTGGCTTTCGTCACCAACATTGCTTCCTATCAAGCTCTGCGGCAAGACAAACCGGAGGCGATCGTTTACCTGCGCCAAACAGGCTGGGTAATGACCGCAGCCGCAGGCATTACCAGCTTTTTAACTTCTTGGGGCATCGGCCAGTTGATCGCCAAGCAGGTACGCCAGTCGTCGGACAATTTGCAAGCTCAGTTCGATGCCGTATCTCAAGGAGCTTTGGACGCTCGGGCTACGGTTTACTCGGAAGATGAATTTGGCAAAATGGCTGCTAAATTCAACCACATGGCGAAGGTCATCCAAACCACGATTAGCGATACCAGGCGCAAGTCTGACGAGCAGGAACAGGCAAAAGAAGACTTGCAGCGCCAAGTGATTCGCTTGCTAGACGACGTGGAAGGAGCGGCCCGGGGCGACTTGACGGTGACTGCGGAAGTGACCGCAGACGTTTTGGGTGCTGTTGCTGACTCGTTTAACTTGACAATTCAAAATCTGCGCGAAATCGTCCATCAGGTGAAGCAGGCGGCTCGGGAGGTCAGCAAAGGCGCTACGGATAGTGCTAAGTTTGCTGGCGATTTGTCTTCCGACGCACTGCGGCAAGCTGAGGAACTGGCGGCAACGCTGAATTCGGTGCAAGTCCTCACCGATGCGATTCAGCGGGTCGCAGAGAGCGCTAGAGAGGCAGAAGAAGTGGCCCGGGGCGCGGCGGCAACGGCTCTGAAAGGGGGCGAGGCTGTGGAGCGGACGGTGGCCGGGATTTTGGAAATTCGAGAAACAGTAGCAGAAACCACGAGAAAAGTCAAGAGGCTGGCGGAAGCTTCTCAAGAAATTTCTAAGATTGTGGCTTTAATTGCGACGATCGCCTCCCGGACGAATTTGTTGGCCCTCAACGCCAGTATTGAGGCGGCGAGAGCTGGGGAAGCGGGCAGGGGTTTTGCGATCGTGGCAGACGAGGTGCGACAATTGGCAGACCGATCGGCTAAGTCTTTGAAAGAAATCGAACAGATCGTGATGCAAATTCAAAGCGAAACCGGCGCGGTAATGACGGCGATGGAAGAAGGGACGCAGCAGGTTATTGAGGGGACAAGATTGGCAGAACAGGCGAAGCGATCGCTTGAAGATATCATTCAAGTAACTAACCGAATTGACGTGTTAGTGCGATCGATTACTGCCGACACTGTAGAGCAAAACGAAACCGCTCGCGCCGTGGCCTCGGTGATGCAAGCAGTGGAATTAACTGCTCAGGAAACCTCCCAAGAAGCGCAGCGAGTTTCGGGTGCTTTGCAAAACTTGGTGGGCGTTGCTCGCGACCTTTTGACATCGGTGGAAAGATTCCGAGTAGAAACAGCAGAAAGACAATAGTCAATTGTCTAATGCTTTTTTTGCGGGCTGATTTACAAGCACGTTAGTCGGGCAATGATGGCAGACAAAAAGCAACCTCGCAGTCTTGAAACCCCTGCGGGGCTGCTAATTCAACACCTAAATAAAGTAGGAGTTGCACAGATGGACGATAACATAGTAGAGGTAATACCGGGCATCTTTGGTGAAGTTCAGCCGACGGGCTGTATTATCTCTAGCCTAGCCAAAAATAGCAGGGGTTATGCCACCAAAAGACTTCGGATTAACGGCGAATGGAAAAGTTTAACAGTCCACCGTTTAGTATTAGAACATTCATTAGGTCGGCAGATTAGACCTGAATACTTTGCTTGCCACACTTGCGATGTCCGCAACTGCATTAACCCTAACCATTTGTGGGAAGGTTCTCGGCTGGAAAATTCTCAAGATAGGTTTAAAAAAGGACGTATTAAAGATGTCGGAAGTACATCGGCGCCGACACCTCAAAAACAACTGCGAGGCATAGAAATAATTCCCGGTATTCGGGCCCAAATACAGCCGAACGGCTGCATGATTTGTACCTTGGCTAAAAGAAGTGATGGTTACTCGGTGAAAACTATCAAGATTAACGGGAAAAATCAAAGTTTCTATCCCCACAGACTGGTACTGGAACACAAACTGGGAAGGTCTGTCAAACCCGGTTATTTTGCGTGCCACAGTTGCGACGATCGCGGTTGTGTCAATCCTGACCATTTGTGGGAAGGAACTCCCGCAGATAACTCTCGCGATGCCATAGAGAAAAACCGCTTTCCTTTCGTTCCAGGTAAGATATGTCCTAACCGCAAACTCAAACCCGAACAAGTGCGGGAGATTCGCTATCTTTTAAGTGAGGGTATATCGAAAACAAAAATAGCCAGGATATTTGCGATATCTCGCAGTCAGATTATTCTCTTGGCAAGGGGCGAGATCTACAAAGAGCTTCTCTAGAACTACTAACATAGACCCAATACAATAACGCTTAAAATCAGGAATAAAACTATGCTGCCGGAGCAACAACAGAGGATAATGGGCTACTTTATTGAGGAGGCAAAAGACCACCTCAATACGATCGAACAAGGCTTGCTGAATCTGCAAACCACGATCGAAGACCCAGAACTGGTCAACGAAGTATTTAGGGCCGCTCACTCTGTCAAAGGAGGAGCAGCAATGCTGGGGCTGACCAGCATTCAGCAAACAGCTCACCGACTAGAAGATAGTTTTAAAGTTTTAAAAGAGTGCAGCGTTAAAGTAGACCAACAGCTAGAGTCCCTTTTTCTGCGAATATTTGACACATTGCAAGGGCTGTTAGAGCAACTGTCGGGGCCTTTTGGACTGACAGAAGAATTGGGAGAACAGATGGTTCGAGAATTAGAACCAGTATTTGAAGAACTCAACGGGCACTTGGGGGGACTTGTCGGATACGGAGAACACCATGCAGACGAGAGCTACGCGATGCCAGTACCCGAACCAGTTATGGCGGGGATGGGAGTCGGGGCGTTTGCCTCATCAAGGGGTTTTCCCGATTCGCGGTCAGTTTACGCACCTGATGCCAGAGCAACAGAAGACAGCGCGCTGCTGCTAGTATTTGACTCAGACGTGCCGGCGAGGATGCGGGAACTCCTGCAAGAGTTCAAACAGCCAGAGGGGCCAGAAAGCAGGCGGCAACTCAAGAACATTTGTCGGAACTTGCTCAGGGCAGGGGAAGAATTTGAACTGCCCTGCTGGATAGAATTGATCAAAGCTGTATCCAAGGCGATCGCCAACCCAGAAAATACTTACCGTACCTTAGCTCCAACGGTGATCAAAGACATCAAACAAGCGCAAGAACTGGTAATTTCTGGTCTAGAATCGTCGATCGCACCAAGCGCAAAACTTCTGGCGCTGCTGCCGGCTGTTCTGGTTCCAGAAACGGATTTTGAAGATTTGCTGGCCTTCGCTCAACCGAGTAAATCCGGGACAAAGGTGGTTTCTGTTGAGGATGAGGCCTGGGATATGGTGGGATCGGGCGATACCCCGGATGGATTGAACAAGTTGCTGCCGACTATTTCTGGAATGAGTATAGACGAGCTGTTCGACCAACTCGACAGCGGCGACAGCAACGATGACAGTGGCCTTCGATCCGGCCAGTTCGACGAGGATTCCGCCTTCGCAGAATCGGATATGGAGACGGGTGCTTTTAGAGGCTCGACCCGCACCGGCCCGGAAGTGGGCGCGGCAGAACTCAACACTTTAGCTGACTTGTTTGACGGTGAGTCCCCGGATCTCGACGGTGCTTGGGAAGAAGAAGAAGAGCTCGACTATGCACAGTCTTCTGGGATATCGGCGGGAATGCTGGGATCAGACGATGATGACAATTCCGGCGATTTTACTGATTTGTTGTTTGACGAATACGATGCCGAAAGTTCCGAAACGAACACGAAGCCTCCGATTGATGACCTGACGAGTTTGTTTGGGGAGGATTTGCTGTTTGGAGAGGAGGCAGAGGGCTCGGCATTAGCTGCCGGTCAGAAAAATGGGGGTTCGAGCCAGCGGTTAACTCGCAAACAGCTTAAAACGGGTAACGGTAGGGGCGGCTTGGAGCGGCGTGAGGGTACGGTGGCCCCAGCTAGGGGACAAGCGGACGAAGATGCTCTCGGTACGCTTTTGGACGAAGTGGCTGCCCAAACTTCTGCTGGTGGTACGGACGATAGTGATTTCGATAACTTGTTCGGCGATTTAGGCTTATCAGAGGCAGCGGATGTGCCGGCAGTCTCTTCTGAGTATTCCCTGAAGTCGGAGGCTTTCGACGGAGAATCGAAGGAGCTTGCAGCAGGGGGGGGCAATAATGATTCAGGGGATGCCGAAGCGCATTCTCTCCCTGAAATGGATGATTTCGAGTTGTTCTCTGAGGGTGGCGAGGACTCGGATTTGAGCGAGCTGTTGGGGATTACTTCTAGTTTCCTTTCTTCAGAAGACGAAGGCGGGGAGAACGGGGGCGATCAAGATATAGCTGCGGGCATCGCACAAAATGAGGAAATGGGCAGCGTTTTTAACATGACATCAAATTCTGATTTAGATATCTCTGCGGATGAAAACTGGCTCGAAGATGCTTTCGGCCTGGAAGACGAGTCTGTGCAATCGCTCAACCTGGAGCTGGACGATACGGATTTAGATGCGCTGTTTGGGGATATGACCTCGGGTGCGATTTCTGAGGATGAACAGACTGTGCGGGATCGGCAAGGAGTGGCTACTTCCCGAGAGGCGGCAGATTTGACTGAGCTGTTCGGTTCTGTACCTACGGGTACTGAGTATGACGGACAAGCTTCGGGGCAAGCCCGTGGGGGTTGGCCCAATGATAGGGATTCAGAATTGCTGAGTGCGGATGTGGGAGTTGATGAGGGCGACTTGGGGAGTTTGTTCGAGAACAATGGTGCGGCTGTTTCCGACGAAGGCTTGGCAAATTCGGCAGAGGTTGAACTTGGGGCTTTGTCCGACGATCGTCCTGAGTCGGAAATTTCAAATGTTGAATCTGATGAGGACGCAGCTTTCGATTTCTTGGAGGATATGTTTGGGGAAGGCATGGTGCACCAGGGCGATGCTGGATCGACGCCAGATGACGGCACGGCTGTGGATGTGAAGGAGTTGTCGGCCCAACCTCCCGATGGTTTGTTCGACGAGGTGGGTGCGGATTTGTTCGATCGAGCCGAAGAAACAGATGCCGCCGGGGAGTCTGAGGGCGAAGATGATTTGTTTGATGCCCTGGAAACGGATTTTTTGAGTGCGGATTTAGAGCCGCTGCCTGCAGAATCTCTTGATGGTATGTTTGAGGGCGATGCTGACTTGCTCTCGGCGATGGAAACCGGGGCTACTCTCAACAACGAAGAGTTGGATGGTTTTGACGATTTGTTGGATTCGATCGATGCTGAGGTTCTGGTGACTTCGGAACTGACGACGGGCTTTTGGGACGCTGAGGACGAGTCGGCCGAGGCCGATTCCTCGGAGTTGGAAGAGGGGTCGCTGGCAGACTTTTTTGCCGAGGGCGAATCAGGCGATGAGGATGCCGAGGGTAATTTTGACGATTTAGAAGCACTGTTAATTGCAGGGGGTGCTGGAGCTGTCATAGCAGCTTCTGGAAGTACAAATCAGAGTCCGGTAAATACAGAAGTTTTCTCGGATCTCGAAGAACTCCTCAGCGAGAGCGCAACTATGCCAGAAATTCCTGCACCGACGACCAATGCTAGTAAAGCTTCGCGCACTGCCTCCGAGGAGAGCGACGACGAATTTGGCGATTTGGAAAAACTGCTGGAAGATCCCAAAGACAGCGGCCGCCAAGGGGAAGGCAATATCGGGCCGTCGGCGATCAACAGACCCAGGCGCAATGCCCGCGCCGGCGGGTTCGGCGACCAAACGATGCGGGTGCCAATCAAGCAACTGGATAACCTCAGCAATTTGATGGGGGAACTGGTGGTAAACCGCAACAGTTTGGAGCAAGACCAAGAACGGATGCGGCAGTTTTTGGACAATTTGCTGCACCAGGTGGCGCTGCTGAGCGATGTGAGCCAGCGGACTCAGGATTTCTACGAGCGGAGTCTTTTGGAGATTGCTTTGCTGGCAAACCGTCAGGGACATCGATCGGCCTGGCGCTCCGAGGATTCGGCCCACACCCGGGAAAGTGCCTGGAGACCAGAGGAAATGGACAGGTTTACTCCTTTCCACAGTTTGGCTCAGGAGATTATCGAGCTGATCGTGCGGGTGCGGGAGTCGGCGGCGGACATTGAGTTTTTGGTGGATGAGGCGGATCAGGTGACTCGCCAACTGCGGCAAGTTACGACTCAACTGCAAGAAGGTTTGACTCGCGCCCGGATGAAGCCGTTTGCGGAGACGACAGACAGGCTGTTCCGGGCGGTGCGGGAAATTGCGATTAAGTGCGGGAAGCAGGCTCAGTTACAGGTTGAGGGTAAGGATATTTTGATCGACAAGATGATTGTGGATCAACTGTATGACCCGATGACTCATTTGGTGAACAATGCGATTACTCACGGGATCGAACCGCCGGAGGTGCGTCTGGCGGCTGGGAAGCCTGCAGTCGGCAGGATTACCATTCGCGCTTTCCACCAAGGGAACCAAACCGTGGTTTCGGTTTCTGACGACGGGGCGGGAATTGACCCGCAAAGGGTGAAGGCGAAGGCGATTAAGCAGGGTATGCTGACGGCGGCTCAGGCTCAGAGGATGTCTCGCTCGGAAGTTTACGATTTGCTGTTTATGCCGGGTTTCAGCACTCAGGAACAGGCGACGGAGTATGCCGGCCGGGGGGTCGGTATGAATGTGGTGCAGACTTCCTTGCAGGAGATTCGCGGTACTGTGTCGATCGATTCGACGATCGGCAAAGGGACTGTGTTTACCATCCGTTTACCTCTGGTGTTGAGTATTTCTAAGGCTCTGACTTGCATTAGCGATCGAGCTCGCATTGCTTTCCCGATGGATGGGGTGGAGGATATGATCGATGTGCCTCGCGATCAGGTGACAACGGGGGCGGACGGTTTACCTTGCATTGAGTGGCGGGGTCAAAGCTTGCCGTTCCGGCCGCTGCGGGATTTGCTGGCTTACAACCGCCATTTGGGTCGGGGCAGTGTTTACGGGTTTAATACTGACGATGACATGATTTCGGTGATCGTGCTGCGGTCTGCTGGCAATTTCTTGGCGGTGCAGGTGGATCAGGTTTCGACGGAACAGGAAATTGTGATCAAGCCGTTGGAAGGGCCGGTGCCCAAGCCGATCGGGATTGCTGGGGCCACAGTGCTCGGGGACGGTCGGATCGTGGCGATTGCAGACGTTCTGGAGCTGATCGATTTGGCTACGGGAAGGCTGCGGAAGGACACTGGCGGTACACTTTGGGATGAGACCGAGAGGGCTACTAAGGAGGCGGAAATCGAGAAGACTGAGCCGACTGTGCTGATTGTGGATGACTCGATTACGGTGCGATCGCTATTGTCGATTACTTTCGAGAAGTCTGGCTATCGTGTGGAAGAAGCTCGCGACGGTAAGGAAGCTTGGGAAAAGATGAAATCTGGTCTGCCTTGCGATATCGTTTTCTGCGATATTGAAATGCCGAGAATGGACGGTTTGGAACTACTTTCTCGGATGCAGAAGGATGCGGTTTTGTGTGAATTGCCGATCGCTATGCTAACTTCTCGCGGTGCTGACAGACACCGCCAAATGGCTTACAGTTTGGGTGCGAAGGGCTATTTCACTAAGCCTTATTTGGAGGAGCAATTGCTTGATGCTGCTTCTCGGATGTTGAAGGGTGAGGTTGTTGGTGCTCCGGTTGGTGTGTAATCTGTAAATCTGCTTTTATCTGCGGTTGAAAAATGGGAATTTGTTAACCGCAGATGAAATTGGATTGATTAAACCGCAGAGGACACAGAGAACGCAGAGAAAGAGAACAGAGAGATCGATGATTCCGAGGAAGGACGAATTTGATATAATTTATCTGCGTTTATCTGTGTTTATCTGCGGTTGAAAAAGGGAGTTGATTGACCGCAGATGAAAATGGATTGAGGCGGATTTAGATCGCGCTTTCGGTTTTGGTGGTAGGCTGGGAATGTGGGGTGTAGCGGAAGGGCGATCGGTTATTTATGAAAGCTGAAGAACTTTTAGAAAGATACGCTAAAGGCGAACGGGACTTTAATAACGTACAGCTAAGTGGGATAGACCTCAAAGGTGCAGACTTGAGTGGAATAGACCTACGCGGTGCAAATTTGACAGGAGCTGAGTTGAATGAGGCAACTTTGAACAAAGCAAGCCTCTATGGCGCAGACTTGAGTAGAGCATCCCTGTTAGGAGCAAACTTAATCGGGCTGGAAGGTAATAGTGTCAACTTCAGTTTTGCAGACCTCAGCGGGGCTGACTTGAGTATGGCAAACCTCAATGGGGCCAATTTGAGTAATACTAAACTGGACAATGCAAACCTGAGTGAGGCCCAATTAAGCTCTGTATCGTTAACTAAAGCCTCCTTGAAGAACGCAAAGTTAAATAGAGCAAACCTGAGCAAGTCAAATTTGACTAGGGCAAACTTGACAGGAGCAGAATTGATTCAAGTGAACTTAGGGGGTGCTAACCTCGAAGGTGTCAATTTTCAGAGAGCCAAACTCCGAGGTGTCAATCTGTCTGCATTTAACTTATCAGGCGTGAATCTGACTGAGGCGGATGTTAGTGCAGCAGACCTCACAGGGACTAATTTGAAAAAAGCCTGTATGAAAAGGACAAATCTAAAAAAAGCTAGCCTTAAAAAAGCAACTATAATGCTAGCAAGTTTGGAGGAAGCCAACCTTCAGGAAGCAGACTTGACGGATGCTCAAACCTATGATTGGAATATTAAAAATGCAGACTTCACTGGTGCGATAATGCCAGATGGAGAAATTTACCAATCAGAAATCTCAGAACCAGAAATCGACAGCAAACAAACCTCTCAACAAGAATCCCAAAAACTAACATCTATGACGCGCAAAATTATTCGTACTGACAAAGCACCGGCACCCGTGGGTCCTTACAATCAAGCCATTGCCGCTACGGGCACTATGCTGTTTGTAGCTGGTCAAATTGCGATCGACATTAGACTAAACGATATTGTCTACACCGACGATGTGGCAAAACAAACCGAACAAGTTATGGCAAATCTCGAAGCCATTCTCACAGAAGCGGGCGCTACTTGGTTGGATGTGGTAAAAACTACGGTTTTCCTTAAAGATATGAATGATTTTGCCGCTGTGAATGCGGTTTATGCGAAATATTTTGATGCGGAAACTGCACCGGCGCGCGCTTGTGTGGAGGTTTCGCGTTTGCCGAAAGATGTGTTAGTTGAAATTGACTGCATTGCTGTGATTTGATTTCATCTTCTTTTAGATGCCAGACTTTTTCAAGAAGTCGGGCATCTGGAATTCTGTTTTTTTAATGTTTTTGCAGTTGGGAAACTTGAATTTTCGGCAATTCTTTCCATTCGGGATCAATGGGTGAGTAGCAACAGTAGCACACCGCTAAACAGTCATATTCAACATTCGGAATTTCAGGCCTGTACTCCTCTACGCGCGAAACCTCCCAATCTCCCCAGCGAACGTGAGTGCTCGCAGCAGGGGATTTAGGATCTGCACTCTCCTTAAATTGACCAAAGTTTCGCAGGCGATCGCCCGTTTTAGGCAGAGGTTTGTTTGAGTAGTCGTAGTGTTCTGCTAGGATACTCGTGAGAGCACCTGTATGGGAAAGCAATCTCTCCTCCCATCCAGGGGAAGAAAGCGATTCCGTTTTGAAAATGATCAACCGTTTCGGCATTGATTTATGCCTCCCTCTAAGCATACTTTATATTTTATTCAGTCCGCGTAGGCGGACTTCGTTTGTGTATTTGCGGTTTCAACCGCCGAATGATAAAAGAGGTAACTTTATATTTGATTGAGTCCGCTAGGAGTGAACTTAATTTGTGTAGTGGCGGTTTCAACCGCCGAGGGTAAAGTGCGCGACTTTATTAACTTCTACAGCCGATCGCACTTTTGTCGATCTGTCGCTGTCGCGCACCTACTCCCAAATCAATCTGAAACAATCAGATTTAATCTCAATTAGCAATTAGCAATTACTAATCACGAGTTAGCAATTAGCAATTAGCAATTACTCTATAAGTAATTACCAATTACCAACCGTAAACTATTTATTCAGCGCTTCACGGGCGGCTACCGCTTCGTCGGGATGAATATTCAAGCGGGTCAAATTAATTCGACCTTTGTTGTCAATTTCTCGCACTTTGACAATCACTTCATCGTTCACAGCTAACTCGTCTTCCACTTTCCCAACGCGGTAGTCGGCTAACTGGGAAATGTGAATCATTCCTTCTTTTCCGGGCAAAATTTCGACAAAAGCGCCGATCGGAATAATTCGAGTTACGCGGCCGACATACACGTCTCCGGCATTTAACTTGCGCGTCATGCCTTGGACAATGTTGTAAGCCCGCTGAGCTTTTTCGCTGTCGTTGCCAGCAATTGTCACGGTTCCGTCATCTTCGATGTCAATTTTGACACCGGTTTCTTCGGTGATGGCTTTGATCGTTTTGCCACCAGGCCCAATTACCAAACCGATAAATTCTGGATCGATTTTCAGGGTTAGCAAACGTGGTGCAAACGGCGACATTTCCTTGCGGGGAGTGTCGATGCTTGCCAGCATTCTTTCTAAAATGTGCAGTCTGGCGGGTTTGGCTTGGCGGATGGCATTGGCAATTACATCTAAGGGCAAACCTTTGATTTTCATGTCCATCTGCAAAGCAGTAATCCCGGTGTCGGTACCGGCTACTTTGAAGTCCATGTCGCCTAAGAAGTCTTCAATTGCCTGAATGTCAGTCAAAATTCTGACTTCATCGCCTTCTTTAATTAAGCCCATTGCCGCGCCGCTGACGGGTTGGGAAAGGGGAACGCCTGCATCCATTAATGCTAGCGTTGAGGCGCAAACTGAACCCATTGAGGTGGAACCGTCGGAAGAAAGGACTTCTGAAACTACGCGAATCACGTAGGGGAAATCTTCTTTGGATGGCAAAACCGGCAGTAAAGCGCGTTCTGCGAGGGCTCCGTGACCGATTTCTCGGCGTCCAGGCGATCGCATCGGCTTGGTTTCTGCTACCGAAAACGGCGGGAAATTGTAGTGATGCAGGTAGCGTTTGTCTTGCTGCGGGTGCAAGTCGTCTCCTAAGTCTTGGGCGTCTCCTGGGGTTCCCAGGGTAGCTGCGGACAAGACTTGGGTTAACCCCCGATTAAACAACCCAGTGCCGTGTACTCGCGACGGCAGCACGCCTACGCGACAAGAAACGGGTCGCACCTCGTCTAGCTTGCGGCCGTCTACACGGACGCCATCTTCGAGGATCTGCTTCCGCATCATTTTTTTGGTAACGTCTTTGAAAACGTTGCCGATCGCCTTGCTGTTGGCGGTGGCCGCTACTTTTACCGGGTCCTCTTCCGGGAGTTCGGCGATCGCAGCTTCGACTGCATTTGCCTTAACTTCATCCAATGCTGCATTCCGTACTGTTTTGTCTTTTTCAAATCTTGACAAAATGATGCGGATGGGTTCTTGGGCGCGATCGCGAATAAAGTTTTCCAGGGCCGAATCTTGCGATGGCCGTTCCTCTACCACCAAATCGATGCCCAATTCCGCCATAATTTCGCGCTGGGCTTGAATCAAGTCACAGGCTGCTTCATAGCCGAAGTCGATCGCCTCGATGATATCCTGTTCGGGCAATTGGTTAGCGCCGGCTTCCACCATGATTACTCCGTCAGGAGAACCGGCTACCACGAGATCCAACTCGCCTTCTTTGATTTCGCTGTAGGTGGGGTTGATGATGAAATCGTCCCCTACCAAACCGACTCGCACTGCCGCCATCGGCCCGTAAAACGGCATTTTCGCCAGCAGTATCGCTACGGAAGCCCCCGTCACCGCCAAAACGTCTGGTGGCACTTGTTCGTCCATCGAAACCGTTGTGGCTACAACTTGGATGTCATCTCGCAGCCAGCTTGGAAATAGCGGACGCAGCGGTCGATCGATCAAACGGCCAGTCAAAGTCACTTTTTCTGGGGGGCGCCCTTCCCGGCGCAAAAATCCACCGGGAATTTTACCGCCAGCGTAGAGTCTCTCTTCGTAATCCACCAACAGGGGCAGGAAATCAATTCCTTCTCTCCCCTGCGATCGAGTCGCTGTCACCAAAACGGCCGTGTCACCTGACTGAATCAAAACTGCACCGCCTGCTTGAGGCGCTAGTAAACCAATCTTCAGTCTAATATCCCGTCCATCGAAGGATATTGACTTGTCTATCTCTACCATGTAGCACTGCTTCCTTATCTACCACATTCTTTCTCTGTCGGGATCGTAACATTACCACAGGATGTTTGAGAGTCCGACGCCAAAAGACAGGGATAATCGCCCCGCGATCGACTGTCTGCGTCTGGCTTATAAGCATTTATACTCTCGAATTATTTTTTGCAGTCTGGGGTCGATTCTCCGGTCGATCGCCCGCTAAACGCCTTCCATAGATGGTACGATCTATTTTCGTTTGGGAACTGGGACGTTGAGGGAAGAAGGAAGAGGGATTTAGTTATCTAGGTCAGGGAATCAGCGGTAAGGTGTGCCATAAGTACCTAAATATACAGGTTCTACCTAATTCCTATCTGGCTCAAAATTTTCTCGGTTTGTTTTAAATAAAAATTTCATAAATTCCATATAAATGCTGTAGTCAACCTCGCACTTAAATACAAATATCAGGGTAAAAAAATATGGCAATTTTACACGGCAGTTGGCTCCTAGAGGATGAGAAAAGTTGCTTATTTATTTGGGGAGAAACTTGGCGGAAAATTGGGGCAATTGAAACCCTAGAATCGGGGAGGAATTTACCGCATCCCTTAGCAATGACCGAATCGGAATTTAAGATTTTCCTAAATTTCTTGCAACAGTCGGGAAAACTAAACTGGCAATTACCGGAAACCGCAGAAACTCCACCGGAAAAAAGCAAAAAAACTAGGCGATCGCCCAAAACTCAAAACGCAGAAATTACCGCACCCAACTCCTCAATTCAAAAGGAAATTCGGGCGATCGCACTTCCGACCCAAATCTCAGAATCGAACGCAAATCTGATGCCGCAGCACTCAGCAGCAGCACTTGATGAGGAACCCGCTAAAATCGAGGAAATTTACCTTTATCCCTGGCAAGTCGAGGGTTTTTGTCTCAACCCTCAAGCAGCTTTTGTTTTCTTGCAATCATTACCGCTTAATAGCACGGAACCCGACTCTTTTGTCGGATCAGATTTGCGTTTTTGGTCTCATATTGCTAGGTGGAGTTTGGATTTGTTGGCAAGATGCAAATTTTTGCCGGGATTGGAGAAACAGTCCGACGGTTCTGCTATTGCCAAATGGCAACCGCTGTTAGATAGTTCTACAGATACACTCCGCCTCGCCACTTTTGTCAAGCAAATGCCGACGGCTTGCAGAACATATCAATCGAAGGAAGAAGGAAGTTCGGCAACGGATTCTGTAACGGATGTAACGGATGTAACGGATGTAACGGATGTAACGGATGTCAGTCCGATGTCCGTCGGAAGAAGGAAGAAGGAAGAAGGAAGAGGGGAAAAGGAAGAAGAAGGAAGAAGGAAGAAGGAAGAAGGAAGAGGGGAAAAGGAAGAAGAATTGAGTCAATTGCCTTTAGCGGTGGATTTGCCGATGGGGGCGGAGGAATTGGTGTTAGGCTTTTTGAGCAGTATTGTAGATAGTCAAGTGCGATCTGCTGGTAGCTCTACTTTAGACATCAAAGCAGTTTCTCCTGTGCGCGAGTGGCTGCAAGCTTTGCACCAGGAATCTGGGATAGTTCAAGTAGAAACAGCAGCCGTGGAAAACTTGGCAACCAAGCTGACTGCTTGGACTGCACCGCTGCAAAACCAATTATCTCAACAAAGTCAATTTCGCACTTGCTTTCAACTCATACCGCCGTCTCCTGGTAAAGCCAACTGGAATTTAAATTATTGCTTGCAAGCAGCAGATGAAAACGAATTTTTGGTAGATGCGACAACTGTTTGGAACAACTCAGTCGAGCGTTTGGCTTATGCGGGGCGGACAATAGAATTGCCTCAAGAAACTTTGCTCAGTGGCTTGGGTTTAGCCTCGAAACTTTATCCGTTAATTGAACCGAGTTTGCAAGCACAGCGGCCTCAATCTTGCCAATTAAATCCGCTGCAAGCTTACGAGTTTATTAAGTCTGTAGCTTGGCGGTTTGCTGATAGCGGGTTGGGCGTAGTTTTGCCGCCGAGTTTGACAAAGACGGATGGTTGGGCGAGTCGTTTGGGTTTGAGCATTCAAGCGGAAACTCCGAAAGTGACTCCGGCGAAGGGGGGGTTGGGATTGCAAAGTCTGCTAAATTTTAAGTGGGAATTGACGATCGGCGGACAGCGCCTTTCTAAGGCAGAGTTTGACAGATTGATCGGGTTGAATTCGCCTTTGGTGGAAATTAACGGTGAGTGGGTGGAGTTGCGCGCGCCGGATGTGAAAGCGGCTCAAACTTTTTTTGCCAGCCGCAAAGAGCAAATGACTCTTTCTTTAGAGGATGCTTTGCGTTTGGCGTCGGGCGATTCTCAGATGATCGAGAAATTGCCTGTGGTGAATTTTGAGGCTACGGGTCAACTTCAGGAATTGTTGAATACTTTGAGCGATAATCAAGCGGTAAGTGCGATCGCAACTCCGGCTAGTTTCCGAGGACAATTGCGGCCTTATCAAGCCCTAGGAGCAGGCTGGTTAGCATTCTTAGAACGCTGGGGTTTGGGTGCTTGTCTCGCCGACGATATGGGATTGGGGAAGACCATCGAGCTAATTGCTTTCCTCGTGCATTTACAAGAACAAGATGCCCTAGAAGCGCCAACATTATTGGTTTGTCCGACATCGGTATTGGGCAATTGGGAGCGGGAAGTCAAGAAGTTTGGCCCGACGCTAAAACTGTTAGTTCACCACGGAGACAAGCGCGCTAAAGGCAAAGCTTTGGCTGCGGCAATTAAGGGAAAGCATTTAATAATTACCAGTTACTCGCTAGTGTTTCGCGATGCCAAGGAAATTCAAAACACTAAATGGCAAGGATTGGTTTTAGATGAAGCGCAAAATATTAAAAATTCCGAGGCGAAGCAGTCGCAAGCGGTGCGGCAAATAGAGGCATCTTTTAGAATAGCCCTGACGGGAACTCCGGTGGAAAATAGACTGCAAGAATTGTGGTCTATTTTAGAATTTCTGAATCCTGGCTATTTGGGGCCGCGCAATTTCTTTCAGCGCCGATTTGCAATTCCGATCGAGAAATACGGAGATAGGGAATCATTGCAGACTTTGCGATCGCTCGTTCGGCCTTTCATCCTCCGCCGCCTGAAAACTGACAAAGAAATCATCCAAGATTTGCCCGAAAAACAGGAGATGACTGTATTTTGTGGGCTGGCGGCTCAACAGGCGGTATTATATCAGAAAATAGTCGAAGAGTCAATAGCTGAATTAGAGTCAGCCGAAGGTATTCAGCGCCGGGGAATGATTCTGGCTTTGCTGGTAAAACTCAAGCAACTTTGCAACCATCCGGCTCTTGTGAAAGCAGAAGCTAAGCCGAAAGAATTGGAGATTAAGAGCCAGGAATCGGGGAAATTGCAGCGGTTGGTGGAAATGTTAGAAGAGGTGCTCGCTGAGGGCGATCGGGCTTTAATTTTTACTCAATTTGCCGAATGGGGAAAACTCCTGAAACCGCATCTAGAACAGCATTTAGGGCGAGAAGTTTTGTTCTTGTACGGAGGAATTCGGCAACAGCAGCGGGAAGAAATGATCGATCGCTTCCAGCACGACCCCCAAGGCCCGCCGATTATGATTTTATCTTTAAAAGCAGGCGGCACAGGTTTGAACTTAACCAGAGCAACTCACGTTTTCCACTATGACAGATGGTGGAATCCCGCAGTAGAAAATCAGGCAACTGACCGCGTATTTCGCATCGGTCAAACTCGCAACGTCCAAGTTCACAAATTTGTTTGCACTGGTACGTTAGAGGAGAAAATACACGATATGATTGAAAGCAAAAAAGCTCTAGCCGAACAAGTTGTCAGCGCCGGCGAAAACTGGCTCACCGAGTTAGATACAGACCAACTTCGGAATTTACTAATCCTCGATCGCAATGCTATCATAGAAACGGAAGAAGAATAATGTGCTTAATTTTCTTCGGTTTCGGGTGAGGACTTTAGTTCTCAACCATCAGAGGAATTACGCACTCTGACTACAGAAACCGGGTTTTCTAACAGGATTAAAGGTTATAGTCCAGTTTTTCCGTAAAAAACCAGATTCCTGACTCTCCTAGATAACTAAAGCTTTCTTCCTTCTTCCGACGGACATCCGTTACAGAATCCGTTGCCGAACTTCCTTCTTCCTTCTGCTTATGATTGACAGAGAATGGTGGACACAACAGTGGTTAGATTTAATCAATACCTACCGCTTCAAAAAGCGCTTAGAACGTGGCTGGCAATACGCGCGCGAGGGAAAAGTTCTCAGCATTAATTTCCCTAACCAAGAAGTAATCGCCGTAGTTCAAGGAACAGATCCCAAACCCTATCAAGTTTCTTTAGGACTCGACACATTGAGCGATGAAGATTGGGATTATGTGATTGAAAATATGTCGCAAAGAGCAGTTTTTTCAGCTAAATTACTAGCAGGAGAAATGCCACACAATATTGAGGATGTATTTGCAGCGGCGGGCAAAACGCTATTTCCGTTAAGTTTATCTGATATTCGATCGCGCTGTAGCTGTCCTGACCCCCAAAACCCTTGCAAACACATCAGTGCAGTATACTACTTATTGGGCGATCGCTTCAGCGAAGACCCCTTCGTACTCTTTCAACTGCGGGGGAGAACCAAAGAGCAAATCTTGACAGCACTTCGTCAGAGAAGAGGTACGCAAGGAGACGAAAATTCCCAACTCAACTCCGGCGAAAATGCCCCCACTACGAATTCTAAATTGCCGAAGGTCGATCGCTTTTGGGAATACAGCCAGCAGCTAGAATCATCTTTAGTAGTCATTGTACCGCCGCCCAGCAGCGAAACAGTATTAGATATCTTAGGCCCTATTCCCCTCGCAACCGACGGAAAAGGAACCGCTAGCAAATCCTCGCCTGCATCTGACGCACTCAAGCAGCATTTTAGCAAAATCTACCAAGCAGTTAGCCAGCAAGCAGTTTTAGCAGCACTGAAACGGAGCGAAGGAGATTAACATAATTTCAGCGCAGAGAAGATAATAGGGACTATGGCTGGTAACAAATCAGGCTTTAATACCAGGGTAAGCTCATCTAATTTGGTATAAATTGTACTTGACAATGAGTCAAATAAGTGAGACGAAAACCATGCAACCCAATAAAATATTTAGGAATACATTTTATGTCTCAGGGTTTTGAAATTAAATCTACCTCTGGCAAAAAAAGCTCTCTTCCTCAACTACCGCTCCCGGAAGTAGCAGAGATCCAAGATATTCAACGCCCGTTTATTAGCACATTTTGCAGATATTAAAGACCCCAGAGTCGAGGGAACTAAGAAACATCAACTCACCGATATCCTAGCAATCGCAATTTTCGCTATCATCGCCGGAGCGCAAGGGTGGGAAGACATCGAGAATTATGGCATTAGTAAAAAAAAGTGGTGAGAAGAGTTTTTGGCATTACCTTATGGCATCCCTTCCGATGACACTTTTCGTCGAGTATTTGAGTTCCTTGACCCAGAAGCATTAAATCGATGCTTTGGACGATGGGTAGAAACTCTCGTCACTCGCGACAGGAGGAGAAATTATTCCCATTGATGGTAAGACAATTAGAGGTTCTTATGACCGCAATCAAGGCAAATCGGCACTTCATGTTATTACTGCTTGGTCTCCTGAACAATGTCTTGTTTTGGCGCCGATGAAAGTGGATGATAAATCGAATGAGATCACGGCTATTCCGGCATTATTAGAGTTGCTAAACATCACTGATTCTATCATTACTATTGCTCCTAGGGGGACTCAAACTGAAATTGCTCAAAAGATTATTGAAAAAAAAGGAAATTATGTTCTGACACTTAAAGCTAATCATCCCACTCTCCATCATCAGGTTAAAGAATGGTTGGAGAGAGCTTCTGCACAGCAATTTTCCGGGATTGATGTCAGTGATGAGCAACGGATTGAGTCCGGTCATCATCGGCGAGAAATCCGTCAAGTTTGGTCGGTGCCAATTACGGTCATTGGTGAGCTTTACCAACCGCGATTATGGGCGGGATTAAAAAGTGTGGTCATTGTTGTTCGAGTGCGTCATCTTTGGAACAAAACTAAGGAGGGAAGTGCAATTCTATCTAACTTCTTTAGATAGTGATGCCCAACTTTTGGGTCGAGCCATCCGAAAACATTGGGGGATTGAAAATCAGGCTCATTGGACTTTAGATTGTACCTTTGCTGAAGATGCTTGCCGGAAAAGCTCTTTCCACAGTCCCCGGAATTTGGCCCTCCTGCGACGTATTGCGCTGAATGCCCTCAACTGCGAACCTACTTACAAATGTAGTCTTCGACAAAAAATGAAACGGGCAGCTATGGATAATGATGATCTGATTCAAATTATCAGTTCTTGTTTTCTTGACCTGATCTTAGATTCTTCAGATTCCTTTTGTCAAGCATGATTGAGACGCTCTTACCCTGAGAGCGAACCTCTTTTGTTTGTCCCTGTCGATAAATTTCTACCTGCTGATTCTGTAGATTAAACAACCAACCCAACCGCACCCCACTTTGCAGGTATTCCAGCATTTTATCTTGTAAGGTTTGCAGATTATCCGATCGCGAGCGCAGTTCAATCACAAAATCCGGCGCGATGGGGGGAAATTTCTGTCATTGTTCTGGAGTCAGCGCTTCCCAGCGAGACAATTCCACCCATGCTACATCAGGAGAACGAGATCCTCCACCGGGCAATTTGAATAACGTGGAAGAACTAAACACCCTACCTAGTTGGGTTTGGCGATTCCAAATATAAACTTCACCGCCGAGATCCATCTCGCGACTACCGCTATCGCCGCCAACTGGAGACATCACAATTAACCTTCCTTCAGCATCTCGCTCTATGGTCAATTCAGGATTACTGAGACAGAGTTGATAAAACTGCTCATCGGTAAATTGAACGCGATCCAGATTAACTTTTAGGGGTAACGTCAGCAAGGTCATCGTCATTACTCCCGATTTTTAAAACCTGATAATTTCTATTTTAAGATAATGTTTCGCTTACAATACACTTGTAGCATCTAATAAAAAAGAGCGATCGCACTATGGGAATGACTCTGACCGAAAAAATATTAGCCAAAGCATCAGGCCGCACTAAAGTCGAGCCCGGAGAAAATATTTGGGTAGAAACAGACGTGTTGATGACCCACGATGTCTGCGGCCCCGGCACCATCGGCGTTTTCAAACGCGAATTCGGTGAGAATGCTAAAGTCTGGAACCCAGACAAAATCGTCCTTATTCCCGACCACTACATTTTCACCAACGACGAACGCGCTAACCGCAACGTCGATATTCTCCGCGATTTTGCCAAAGAACAAGGGATAAAATACTTTTACGACATCACGGATCGATCGGACTTCAAAGCAAATCCCGACTACAAAGGAGTTTGCCACATCGCGCTAGCACAAGAAGGTCACACCCGACCCGGCGAAGTGCTCTTCGGCACCGATTCCCACACCTGTAATGCCGGCGCTTTCGGACAATTTGCCACCGGGATCGGCAATACAGACGCGGCTTTTATCATGGGAACCGGCAAACTGTTAATCAAAGTTCCGGCAACCATGCGGTTTGTGTTCAACGGCGAACTGCCTGATTATTTGTTAGCAAAAGACCTGATTTTGCAGATTATTGGTGATATTAGCGTGGCCGGTGCTAACTACCGGACAATGGAATTTGCGGGCGATACAGTTGAGCGTTTGACGATGGAAGAACGGATGACGCTGTGCAATATGGTGATTGAAGCTGGCGGTAAAAACGGCACGGTTGCGCCCGACAAAACTACGTTTGATTACGTTACTTCGCGGACTGACAAACCCTTCGATTCATTTTACAGCGATGGGGATGCTAAATTTTATAGCGATCGCACCTACGATGTCAGCAAATTAGAACCTGTCGTCGCCAAACCGCACTCCCCAGACAATCGCGACTTAGCCCGCAACTGCCGCGATGTCAAGATCGATCGAGTTTACATCGGTTCCTGCACCGGCGGCAAAACCTCCGACTTTCTGAATGCCGCCCGCATTCTCAAAGGCAATCAAGTCAAAGTGCCGACTTATTTAGTACCAGCAACTCAGAAAGTTTACGAGGATTTGTTTCTCACAAAATACGAAGGTCAAACGCTTTCGGAAATTTTCTTAGCTGCAGGCTGCATCGAGCCCGCAGCGCCTTCTTGCGCCGCTTGTTTGGGTGGCCCGAAAGACACTTTTGGGCGGATGAACGAACCAGAAATTTGTGTATCTACAACTAACCGCAATTTCCCCGGTCGCATGGGGAATAAAGAAGCGCAAGTTTATCTGGCTTCGCCTTATACGGCGGCGGCTTCTGCGCTGACTGGGTATGTCACCGATCCGCGCGAATTCCTGTGTTAGAAAGTAGCTGACGTAAGGTGCTCTTCGGCGCACCCGGAGGCCCCTGGAAGGTGCACCGAAGATTACCCTACGAGATGAATGTAAGGTATTCTTCGGCGCACCCGCAAAAATGAGTGTAAAATGCCCTATAAAAAAGTAGGAAGACGATATTAATGCCAAACTATCGCCGATTTTACCTTCCTGGTGGAAGTTTCTCCCTAACGCTTGTTACCTACAATCGCACAGCCCTATTTTCAGAGTCAGAAAATGTCTTGCGACTCCGCAATGCTGTAGGGGCGATTAAATCAGAATAACCTTTTGAAATTATGGGCAGTTGTATTGCCAGACCACATCCATTTTTTGTTAAAATTACCTCTTAATCATACTGCCTCTGCCAAGCGTATTGGAGAGATAAAAGTTGTATTTACAAACTCTTTGGGCGGTCAAGGAACGTGGGTTCAAAATGTCTAATTTTCTGGTCGCCAGCGTAGAGAAAGTGATATTTGGTATCGGCGCATTTGGGGATATCGTATTTGCAAATAAAAGAATTTTAAACAGCATTTAAACTATATTCACTACAATCATGTTAAGCACAATTTAAGTTATTGTCCGCATTGATGGTATGATTCTAGCGTGAGCTTCTGGTTAAAAAAGATGTTTATTCAGTTGATTGGTACTGTTATCGTCATGGCAGAAAGCCAAAAATACTAAATTTTGATGCTATTTCCTATAGACTAGGAGAATAAATTCACAGGACTTACGTAAAAATTGGTATTTTTGGCTACTTATAGCGGTAAGGTGCGCCGCAGGGCGCCACCCTATCCTTGTGTAAGGTGTGCACTGCTTGAATTGACAGGAGATTTGCTTTGAAAACACTATTTTTGGCTTGGCAAAGCCCGGGCAGCGGTTCTTGGTTTCCGATTGGTCGATTGACATTTAACGGTAAAGAATACCAGTTCAATTATACAAAGGGTGTTCTAGAGGCGAAACTTAAGTGCGGGTTTCTGCCTTTGCCCTGTTTCCCGGATTTCAATAATGTTTACACTTCACAGAAACTGTTTTCGTTGTTTTCTAATCGAGTGATGCCGCGATCGCGCCCTGACTACCCTGAATTTGTACAGTGGTTGAATATCCCTGAACACGAACATGACCCCATTGCTTTATTGGCGCGCAGCGGAGGCAAACGGGCAACTGATAAATTTGAGGTATTTCCCTGTCCCGAACCAGACGAAAATGGACGTTACTTTATCCATTTTTTTGCAGATGGACTGCGATACCTTTCAATGTCGGCAATGGAACGGATTAATCGGCTTCAAGTGGGCGAACTTTTGTATTTAGCCCACGAATTTAAAAATCCGCGCGCTTCCCGTCTGCTTCTGTGTACTAAAGATCACTGGATTGTCGGCTATTGTCAGCGCTATCTTGTGGATGATATTTTTGAAATTATTTCGCAGCATCCAGAATTGGTTCGCGTAGAAGTCGATCGTCTCAATCAACCCCCAACGCCCCTAAAGTTCCGCTTGCTGTGCAAGATGACTGTCGATTGCCAGCAAGGCTTTCGACCCTTCCAAGGCCCGATGTACCAGCCTGTTAGCAGTGATGTTTTAGCTGCAAGTGCGATCGGATAATCAGCAACAATAAGTAAAATTCTCATCACAAAGTTAGGGAAGAACCCAAGTTAATTATTGTGAATTCATTAGACCCACTCGGGAATAAAATTGCTCTATAATTACAAATAGACTGGGTTTGTTGAATTGTTTATAATGGTATGATTTATCGGGCAACTTAAGAAACCCGGTTTCTCGATCGCACAACTCGATCAAATTACAAGTATTTCGGTAAATAGGTGCCATGATTACGATCGTGATGGGAGTCTCCGGTTCAGGCAAAACTACAGTTGGCAAATTGCTGGCGCAATCTCTCAACTGGGATTTCAGCGATGCTGACGATTTTCACCCATCAGCTAATATCGATAAAATGAGTCGGGGCATTCCTTTAGAAGATGCGGATCGCCTTCCTTGGCTGTTACAATTGCAAGCTGCAATAGACAAGTGGCTGTTAGAAAATAAAAATGTGGTTTTGGCTTGTTCTGCTTTAAAAGCATCTTACCGCGAAATGCTCGACCGCGACCAATACCGGATGAAAATAGTTTATCTGAAATGTTCTTTTGAGGTATTGGCAGCCCGGTTAACAAGTCGCGAAGATCACTACATGAAAGCAGACTTGCTGTTAAGTCAGTTAGACACTCTCGAAGAACCTGAAGATGCACTTATTATAGATGCTTCGCAGCCGTTAGAGGTAATCTTGCACCAAATTAGAAATCATCTGATATGTGGTTAATTGCCTCCAATAAAACCTCTAATACCAAATCTGGCTTCACTTAAATACCTCTTTATTTCTTAGTCCCTCTCAGCTAGGACGAGAGTTTGTATAGTACCGATTTCAATCGCCTAGTCCGATCGAGGTTTTTTAAGGTGGATTTAGTATAAGAGTTATTTTTTTCGGATTAACCGGGTTTCTGAACCAAATTTAGCGTCCTCTCCGTTTCTAGGCTGATAAGTTCGGGATGCTAATTTTTGTACAAATACAAGAAAGCTTCTACTTCAGCGGCGGTTGGCTGAGCTTTAATTGCCCCGGGTTTCATCGCTGTCATCGCACCTACCGCACTGGCATAAGTTACAATTTTTTGGGTTATTTCTGGATCTGCTAAATTCTTAATTCCATGCTTGCACAACTGGCGTATAAAACCAGCCAGAAATGCGTCGCCGGCACCTGTTGTATCCTCAACATCTACCGTAAATGCGGGGATTTTTCCTTCATTTTCCGAGATACAATAAGCGCAACCTTTCTCGCCCGCAGTCACCAAAACGCCTTCTACGGAATCGAGGCGGTAGGTAATAGCTCCAGGGTCGGTAGTGTCAAACAACCATTCGGCTTCTTCCTCAGATAGCTTAACAAAATCAACTTTTTTTAAGATTTTTCTAATGGGCGCTTTTGCTTCGTCTGGATTTGGCCAAAACACGGGACGCCAATTGATGTCAAGTATAATTTTAACGTCGTACCGTTCTGCTAGTTCTATCGCTCGGGCGATCGCCTCTCGACTTTCAGGATAAGCTAATTCTAAAGTGCCTAGCACTAAAAATTCGGCATTTTCAAACAACACCTCCGGTAGTTGTGCAGCCAGGAGGTGGGTGTCGGCAAAATCCGCAGTATCAAATTCGCCAAAACCGGCAAAAGTTCGATCGCCCGCTTCATTCCGCAACACATAAACTTGTCGCGTCGGCGCACTTGGATGTCGCTGCACTCCAGCAATATCCACCCCTACTTCTTGCAATACCTGCACTAGGGAATTCCCCAATTCATCCCCACCTACAGCACCGATAAATCCCGCCGCCGTCCCCAATTTAACCAAAGCGCAGGCAACATTAGCAGGAGCACCGCCGGGATATGCCGTCCAAGATTCTACCTCTTCGAGAGATACTCCTGCTTTGTCTGCTAAACAATCAAATAAAACTTCACCCTGACACAGAACGCGAGGATTAGTCATATCAATTTTAGATTTTACATTTTAGATTTTAGACCAGCAGTAGACAGGCCAACAATTATTTTTAACCCATCCCATAAAAATTGCCAGCTATTTTTTAATGGCTGTTCCTATAATATCAGACCTACTGATACTGGCAGTTACTTCCTCAACGCACAAGTGCAGTGCGGGCGTATCAGTTGTTTTACCTGAAAACATCTGCGGGTTTGGCCCGGATGTCAGATGCGCGCAGGTAAAGGGATCACCCGTCACTGGAACGGTGCCAGCAGTGCAAGTCGTTGCGGGTCGTGCTGTGTCGGCGCTGAGTTTGCACTTTTTGCAATTCTGCAAGCGAGTTGGTGCTTCGGGCCCGAAAGAGTAGCACAGCAAATTTAATTTTCTCTTCATACTCGATCCCTCATCATTTAGAATTGTAGATAGGTAAATATGCAGACATAGGAAAAATTTATGAGTGGGATTGTCTCTGGGACCCCTGTCACCCTGTCGGACAGAGAATTGCAAGTGGTAGAGTTAGTAGCAGCGGGATTGACTAATGAGAAAATTGCCGAAAAGTTAGAGATTAGCAAGCGTACAGTTGACAACCACATTAGCAATATCTTGAACAAGACGCGCGCTGACAATCGAGTTACGCTTGTACGCTGGGCGTTGCAGTGGGGAAAGGTATGTTTGGATAATATTAACTGCTGCCCTTTACCGCGGCCGATCGATAAAGAAGTATCTTAAGTAAGGGATCAGGTTGGGGACAGGCAAAGAAATGATGCAAACGGCACAAGAAAAACAACTCCGCTATCAAATTCAATGCCCTGGATTGCCGTTGGCGGTGTATCGCGAAGTGGCGGTCCATTTGCGTCAAGTTGAAGGGGTGCAAACCGGTTTAATTCCGCAGCAGTCGCAGCGGTTTGATTACAGGGACAGCCAAATTGGGGGTTTGTGGATACAGTATCCTGAAGGGTTCGATTTGGCAGGTCGCGAGCGGGTCGATCGCATTTTGGCTTATTATGGCGATCGTTACGGAGCGTGGGAATTATTAAGTCATTAGTTATTGGGAATTGGGAATTGTTAGCTGTTGACTGTTGACTGTTGACTGTTAATTTTGAGCAGTTATTAGTTAACTGTTGACTGTTAACTAATAACTAATGACTAATTACTAAGGACAACTGACAACTGATAACTGACTAACAAAATGAGTGCAATTAAAACTTTACCGGGAACGCGGGATATTTTGCCCGCTGAAATTCAATATTGGCAGAATATAGAAGAAGTCGCTAGAACCATTTTAAAAAAAGCGGCTTATCAAGAAATTCGGACGCCAATTTTTGAACAGACATCTTTATTTGAACGCGGTATCGGCGAAGCTACTGATGTTGTGGGTAAGGAAATGTACACTTTTAAGGATAAGGGCGATCGATCGACAACTTTGCGTCCAGAAGGCACCGCCGGAGTAGTCCGAGCTTTTATTCAAAACAGTTTGTACGCGGCTGGTGACGTGCAGCGTCTGTGGTATGCGGGGCCGATGTTTCGCTACGAACGCGCGCAAGAAGGAAGACAGCGGCAGTTCAATCAAATTGGCGTGGAAGTCTTGGGGAGTGCGAATCCTCGTGCGGATGTCGAAGTAATTGCGATCGCCTGCGACATCCTGCAAACCCTCGGTTTAAAAAATTTGCGCCTCGATATTAATTCCGTCGGAAATAAGGAAGACAGACAAAATTATCGGCAAGCATTAATAGATTATTTTACACCGCACAAAGACGAATTAGACGCCGATTCTCAAGACCGCTTGACTCGCAATCCGCTGCGGATTTTGGACAGCAAAAGTCAGCGCACTCAAGAAATTGTAGCTGGTGCGCCGAGCATTTTAGAATATTTGGGAGATGAATCGCGATCGCACTTCGAGCAAGTGCAGCAAATGCTCACAAATTTAGGAATTAGCTATCAGTTAAATCCCCGATTAGTGCGCGGTTTAGATTACTATACCTACACCGCATTTGAAATTATATCCGACGATTTGGGAGCGCAAGCAACAGTTTGCGGAGGCGGCCGCTACGACGGTTTAGTAAAGGAATTGGGCGGTCCAGATACGGCGGCAGTCGGTTGGGCAATGGGTATCGAAAGGTTGATTATCCTGCTGCAAAAGTTGCAACCTTTGCCCGTGCCCAAGTTGGATTTTTATTTGGTATCCAGGGGCGAAAAAGCAGAACAGCAATCGGTATTGTTAGCTCAAAAATTGCGAAGTGCCGGGTTTAGTGTAGAGATAGATTTGAGTGCTAGTGCTTTCGGGAAACAGTTTAAAAGAGCCGACAGAAGCGGTGCAGTTGCGTGTTTAGTTTTGGGAGATGCGGAAGCTGAAAACGAGACGGTACAATTGAAGTGGTTGGCGAGTGGTGAACAAAGTGCGATCGCACAATCAGAACTACTAGCAATGACCACCGAACTACAGCAGAAAATTAACAACCCTTAGACCTCTCGGTTTTAGCCCAGTCTAGAACCCCCTAAATCCCCCGCATCGTTGCGGGGACTTTGAATTCCAATCCTCTCGTTACCAGGCTCTGCCCGGTAACGCAGATCCAGAGGCTCTGCCTCGTCATTAAGCCATTAACATTAATCCCAAAAACCAAGAGATATAATTTAAGCATTAAAACATTTAACCTCTGATCAACTATGTCTGTAGCAACTAAAAATCATGAAACAAAACTCACAATCACCTGGCAACTACTACCAGAAGATTTCCAACTACCAGACGACCCCGTAGAAGACGAAAGCCAACCATTATTAGCCGCCGCTTTGCGCCAGCCACTAACAGGATTTCCTGAATTAATGCAGGATGCCTTAATTGTTTCCAACTTTGCCTTGTGTGCAGGAATAAGTTTCCCAGGTTCAAGCAGCGACGAACAGCGCATTATCTGCCAAGCGCCAGATTGGATGTACGTGAAACCCGTCAATCAAAAAAATGTCTCGCAAGTCCGCCGCAGTTATACGCCGCACACAGAAGGAACCATCCCCCAAATCGTGATGGAATTTCTTTCAGAAACCTATGGAGAAGAATACTCTGTAGAGTTTACCTCCCGGGTGGGAAAGTGGTATTTTTACGAGCAAGTAATCAAAGTCCCCAGATACGTCATATTCCGAGCAAAAACAGCTCATTTAGAAGTTTACGCTTTAGAATCAGAGCACTACAACTTGCAAAAACCTGATGAAAACGGACGTTATTGGATACCGGGATTAGACTTATTTTTAGGAGTTTGGGAAGGAACCCACGAAGGGAGAACAGGCTGTTGGTTGAGATGGTGGGATGCAGAAGGCGAGTTGTTGCTGTGGTCGGAAGAAAGAGCCGATCGCGAAAGACTCCGCGCTGAAAGATTGGCAGAAAAACTGCGTCAAGCGGGGATCGAATTAGATGACGAAGAGTGAAATATCAATTGATTACTCGAATACCATGATGTTTTGGTATAATTAATATCTTGTGGTGCAGGCATCCAGCCCGCCCTTGTCCTAATGCGAACTAATATGTTAATCGAACGTCTCAAGCCGATCGCCTGGAAAACCAAACCGCAACTGATATCATTGTTTTCAGGTTGTGGCGGCATGGACTTGCCATTCCACAAAGCGGGGTTTGAAGTAGTTTGGGCGATCGACTCCAATAAATACGCCTGCAAAACATTCAGCAGAAACATTGCTGATGTCATCGTCAACGACAGCATAGAAAATATAGACATTGCAGAAGTTCCCGAAGCAGAAATATGTATAGGAGGGTTTCCTTGTCAAGACTTTTCCATGATTTGGAAACGTCCCGGTCTGGAAGGAACCAGAGGCAATTTATATACATACTTTCTGGATTTTGTCAACAAAAAACAGCCCAAAGCTTTTGTAGCAGAAAATGTCAAAGGTTTATTAAGTGCGAATAATTATCAAGCAATAAAACAAATAATCTCCGACTTTGAAAGTATCGCACCGGGCTACTTAGTTAAACCTAAACTCTACAACTTTGCGGATTACGGAGTTCCCCAATTTCGCCAAAGAGTTTTATTAGTTGGGATTCGGATGGATACAGGATTTAATTTTGTGCATCCTCAGCCAAAATACGGACAAAATCGTAAATATCCCTATCGCACAGCAGGTGAAGCACTCAAAAATGTGGAAAAAGTGAAATATAATCAGGAACATCAGAAAATTCAGCCTCGAACCATTGAAATTTTGAGTCTAATTAACCCCGGAGGGAATTTTACTGATATTCCTAAGGATAGTCCATACTATGTCAAAGGCATGATCAGTCACGTTTATCGGCGAATTCATCCAGATAAACCCTGTGCTACAATTATTGCTGGTGGTGGTGGTGGTACTTGGGGATATCATTATCCCGAACCGCGTTCATTGACAAATAGGGAAAGAGCTAGGTTGCAAAGTTTTCCGGATGATTTTGTTTTTGAAGGTTCTATTACTGAAGTAAGAAGACAAATTGGCAATGCAGTTCCGCCAGATGGAATAGTTGACGTTGTTGACTCACTGATTCCGCTATTTAAAGGGGATTATCCGAAAGTGGATTTATACGAGTTAAATCAAAAACTGCAAATGATGTCAATTAAGGAACGATTAGAACACGCAGAATTAGAGGCTTCACAACAGCAATTACAATTAACATTTACTTAGTGAAGTGAGGTAACTTAATGTCCATACCTGCCATAACTCCAGAAACGCCCTATGTGGACATATCTTTATCAAGAGTTGATCGACAGCAGCAATCAAATCTCAATGCTTTTTTTGGCAAAGGGCGCGAGAATAAATCTACTGGTAAACTTATCCCAAGAGATTGGTACGAAGTTGAACTTATTGTGGATGCAAAAACAATAAGTGATCCTATTTACCCAAAAGGTGATTTTATCGTTCATACAGATGATGGTTTAACATTTGATTGCCAAACTCAAGGAGCCAATCATAAAAACTTTAGATCCAAAGATGATTTAAAAATTTTAGGACGTTGGATTAAAGGCAAGCTAGAAAAAAGTGGTGCTCTGAAACAATTTGAACCTGTTACCAGCCAGACACTTCAAACCTATGGGAGAGACTATATCCGTTTATATAAACTATCGGATTCTGAATACTACCTAGAATTTGATGTATCTATCCACTATAAAATGCTGAAAGAAATTCACCTAAAATGGGTGGGAACAGCTCCCCAATTTGATGTTTACTTCGCCGAAAGACTCAATTTGTTTACTGGAGACAATGGTCTTGGTAAAACTTTTTTGCTAGATGTTGCTTGGTGGGTACTAACGGGAAACTGGGTTGATCAACCTGCTTTGCCTCAACAGGTAGAGGGAAAAACACCAGAAATTACCTCTGTGTTGAGTCATCAGAGAGATTTTGAGGAATATCGTAGCCTTTTTAGTCTTTCAGATCAGAAATGGCTGAATCTGCGAATGCCTCCCTTGTTAAGAAGCTTGATCGTTTATGTCCGTGTTGATGGTGGATTTTCAGTTCTTGACCCGGCTCGTCAACACTCAAGTATTTATCACTTTACTTCCGATCATCTTTGGAATGGGTTAAGAGCCGATAATAAAGTTCTATGTAATGGTTTAATTCACGATTGGGTGAATTGGCAGCGACAGCCAGATATCTCTAAATTTGAAATATTTTCTTCTGTGATTCGACAACTTTCTCCCCATGCAGATGAATGGATGGAACCGGGGCAGCCAACACGGGTCTCTGTAGAAGATACTCGTGATATTCCTACCCTGGATTTCCCTTATGGAAATGTGCCTATTATCTACGCATCAGCGGGAATAAAACGAATTTTAGGACTTGCTTACTTACTAATGTGGACTTGGTATGAACATACACAAGCATCTAAATTGCGGCAGCAAGAACCTATCGATCAAATAGTCTTTTTAATAGACGAGGTTGAAGCTCACTTACATCCAGCTTGGCAACGATCGATTCTTCCTGCGATATTAGAAGTAGTTAAAAGTCTTAAAAATGAAATGCAAGTTCAGTTAATAGCAACTACTCATTCTCCTCTTGTACTTGCCTCAATTGAGCCTCAATTTGATGAGCAACAAGATAAGTTATTTTTGTTTGAGTTACAAGGTAAAGATGTAACTCTTAATGAAGTTCCTTGGACAAAACATGGGGATGCTGTGGGTTGGCTCACTTCAGATATTTTTGGGTTAAAACAGGCTCGTTCCCGCGAAGCAGAAATAGCGATTGAGGCTGCGTATACCTTCATGCGAGGAGAAAGCATGGAAACTTTTCCTGAATACCTCAGAACTAAGGAGCAAATTCATCAGGAACTCCTGGGAGTTTTACCAGAACACGATCGCTTCTGGCCACGATGGATTGTGAGCACCGAGGTAGAGTAAAGATGATGCGATTTACTCCGCCAGCGGAACCAGCAGATTTTGAGCAACAAGTGCGAAAAGCAGGCAATAATTGGTTAGTTAAAAATCCTACTAAAGAACCAAAAGATTTTTGGTCTTCCTTCAAGCCTCAATTAGCTAAAGAGTTCCAAAATCTTTGTGGTTATGCGGTGATGTACATACCGAGTCGGATGGGTACTGTCGATCATTATTTGAGTAAAAGTAAAGCAGAAAATCGGCATTTGATTTATGACTGGAAAAACTATCGCTATGCTTTGCAACGGGTAAATAGCTGCAAAGGAACTTACGATAGACAAATTCTCGATCCGTTTGAAGTAGAAGATAATTGGTTTGAGATTATCCTACCTTCTTGTCAGTTGGTTTTGACTGACGCGATTCCTTCCCACGAGCGCGATCGAGCCGAATTTACCCTCAAAAAGTTACAGCTTCAGAATAGTGAATGGGTTATAGAACAACGTCAGGAGTGGTATCGGATGTATCTAGAGAACGAACTTAATTTAGAAGGGTTAGAAAAGAAAGCGCCTTTAATCGCTCGTGCGGTTAAAAAACAGCTTAATTAGTTAATAATTAATCTAAAATAATCAATCAGGCACCATCAAACCCTTCAATATTCTCCCCTTTTCCTCCTCCCTCAACCCCTTCGACTGCACCAAAACCCCAAAACCTCCCAAACCCATCGGATCGATCAACTGATGCAAAGCCTCCCGGCGCCGCAAAAACGTTGCCACATCCAATACTTCTGCATCATTTGTTGATAAAGAAGCAATACGATCGCCCAAACCCAACGCCATCAAAAACAAAGCCTGCTGAGTAAACCCTACCACATCCAAACCGCACAATTCACCCTGCCTTTCCAGCGCCGTAAAATTAACATGAGCCGTTAAATCCTGCCGCCCCACCTTAATATAAGGATTATTGTGATATCGGTGCAGATAATAACACTGTAGCGTCCCCTCCCTGCGCCTCGGATTGTAATAGCGGTGCGCCGGATAACCGTAATCAATAGTTAACAAATATCCCCGCTGCAACTTTTGAGCAACTGTACTCATCCAGTCCAAAGCCGCCAAATTCACCTCACTCCGATAACCATCCCCGTAAACACTTGCCGACAAATCGATGCTTACCAAATCCAAATATTCGGCAATTTTTGGCGTGGAAACTTCGCCAATTACTTCAACAAATTTTATCTCTTCTTGTTCATTTCTTGGGGTTTCTGCGGCAACGTAAATCTCCCTAACTTTCCCTGATTCCAGAATGAATTGATGCACTGGCAAAGCATCCACTAACTCGTTAGAAAAAAAACAACCGACAATTGAATTATTAACTATCTCATCCCAATTGCACCACTTAACGCACTTGATATCACTTAATATTTGGCGTTGTTCCGCTTGAAGTCTTGGCGAATTTTCAACAATTATGTATGTTAAAGTTTTAAATAAGTCGGGATGTTGCCGTTGCAGATATTGCAGCACATTAGCTGCAAAAGTTCCCCGCCCAGCGCCCATTTCTACGATCGCGAAATTGAAAGGACGATCGAGCAATTCCCACATTTCCACAAACTGCTCTGCCAAAACCTCCGCAAAATCAGCACCCCAATGAGACGACGTGATAAAATCGCCTTGTTTGCCGATCGACGGGCGAGCGCTATTGTAATAACCGTGCTGCGGATGATATAATGCCAAATTCATATATTCAGCAAAAGTAATACGCCCCTGCGGACTGGCGGCAATTCTTTCGCAGATTAAAGCGCAGAGCTCCGGGTTACTATCATTAATATCTGATTGCTGAACTTTCATAATTTATCGAATCAAAGTTGATGTTATTTTATTTGTGAAGGAGAGATTTTTTTTTATTAACCGCAGAGGGCGCAGAGGGCACAGAGGAAAAGAGAAGAGAGAAATAAGGTACATTTTAGCGACGTTAATAGCAATATTAATCGATATCCATCCGCGTTTATCCGCGTTCATCGGCGGTAAAAAAAAATCAACCCGGTTCCACAAAAAAACCGGGTTAATTTATCAGATAAAAACCGACCAAACCTACCTATCAACCGAGCCCATAATAATGTCGATACTCCCCAAAATCGCCACCAAATCCGCAATCTTTACGCCGCGAACAATGTGAGGCAAAATCTGCAAATTATTAAAATCCCCAGTCCGAATCTTCCAGCGCCAAGGAAACACATTATCATCCCCGATAATATAAATCCCCAACTCACCCTTGCCACTTTCAACGCGGACATAATGTTCGCCCTTGGGAATCTTAAAAGTCGGCGCAACTTTTTTGCCAATAAACTGATAGTCAAAACCATTCCATTCAGATTTGGGTCCGCTTTCGAGTCGCTTGGCTTCCAAATTCTCGTAAGAGCCACCGGGGAGTCCTTTCAAGGCTTGATAGAGAATCTTAACCGACTCGCGCATCTCCCGAACCCGCACCAAATACCGGGCCAAACAATCGCCAGCAGCTTCGGTACAAACTTCCCAGTCGAAGTCGTCGTAACATTCGTAATGGTCAACTTTCCGCAAATCCCACTTAACGCCGGAAGCACGCAACATGGGACCGGAAAGTCCCCAGTTAATCGCTTCTTCGCGAGAAATAGTACCCAGGCCTTCTATCCGGCGGCGGAAGATTGGATTGTTGGTAATTAAACGTTCGTACTCGTCTATTTTGGGAACGAAATAATCGCAGAAATCTTGGCACTTATCTACCCAACCGTAAGGCAAATCTGCGGCGACTCCGCCAATGCGGAAATAGTTATTATTCACCATGCGATAACCTGTAGCGGCTTCCCACAAGTCGAGAATTGGTTCGCGATCGCGCATAGTATAGAAAAAAGGAGTTTGCGCCCCCACGTCTGCCAAAAACGGCCCCAACCACAACAAATGATTAGCAATCCGGTTCAACTCCAGCATGATTACCCGAATGTAACTCGCCCGTTTGGGGACAGCAATATTAGCCAACTTTTCCGGCGCATTTACTGTCACCGCTTCGTTAAACATCCCCTCCGCATAGTCCCAGCGGCTCACGTAGGGCACGTACATCACGTTGGTGCGATTTTCGGCGATTTTTTCCATCCCGCGGTGCAGATAGCCCAAAACAGGCTCGCAGTCAACTACGTCTTCCCCGTCTAGGGTGACGATTAGCCGGAGTACCCCGTGCATGGATGGGTGGTGCGGCCCCATGTTGAGCACCATCGGTTCGGTTCTAGTCTCAATTCTTGACATAATTAAATGAATTAATGATTACTAGCTATTGTTGATTTTTGTTTGGCTTTTATGATTATGAAGGATATCGAGCTTTCTGAGAAGGAGACCCTTGGATCTGATGTCAGTATTGACACCTATCACGTTCCAGTTTTGGGAAGCGAGTTAATTGCGGGTTTGGCTGTGCGTCCCGGCGGCCGCTATTTGGACGCGACGCTTGGGGGCGGCGGACACACGAGTTTGATTGTAGCGGCGGCGCCAGATGTTACAGTAGTGGCGATCGACCGCGACGAAGAAGCCATCCGTTTTTGCCAAGCCCAATTTGCCAACTCGCCCGTTGAGTTTTGGCACGGCAACTTTGCTGAATATCAGTCCTCAGAGGCCGAATTTGATGGTATCATAGCAGACTTGGGCGTCAGCTCTGCTCAGTTCGATACACCGGAACGAGGATTTAGTTTTCGCCACCCAGCTCAACTAGATATGCGTATGAACCAGCAGCAATCTTTGACGGCAGAAGAGATTATTAACCACTGGGAAGAAGTTAAACTAGCAGATATTATTTACAAGTACGGGGAGGAGCGACTGTCGCGGCGCATCGCAAGGCGGATTGTGCAAGGGCGTCCTTTTCAAACTACAACAGAACTTGCAGGGGCGATCGCCTCCAGCTTCCCCCCCAAGCAGCGCAACGGCAGAATCCATCCGGCCACCCGTACTTTCCAAGCTTTAAGGATAGCCGTCAACTCCGAACTAGCGTCTTTAGAAACTTTCCTCAATCAAGCCCCAAGGTGGTTAAAACCCGGTGGGAGAATCGGCATCATTACATTTCACAGCCTGGAAGACCGACCAGTCAAGCACCAACTCAGAGGAACACCCAGTTTACACGTACTGACAAAAAAGCCGATCGTGCCGCAATCCGAAGAAGTCGCTAGAAATCCCCGCTCTCGTTCTGCTAAGCTCAGACTGGCAGAAAGAATAACTTGATTCGGCAGTAGTAATATGCTTGCTGCAAAAAGTTCAGAGATTCGGGAGACTTATATGCAGCAATCAAGTACGATTCCGCAAAGATGTAGGGAATAGCGCCAACAACCCACCACTAACCCTCCGGGTACAGTGGGGCTTGAAATACAGCCGATGTTGACCAGACTTAGGTAGCAATACCTGCCTTAGTAGTAAGTGTTAAAATTCACACCGAGGACAGTACCCAGCTAGTTAAGAACTCTGCAATCAGAGCATTAATTAGCCGTTTTGAATGCTGGTGTGTTTAGAAAAAGACCGACTGCTAACAAGATCATTGCTCGTATCACAGCGTGAAAGCTGACTCGGGAATTTTCCCTATTGAAGCGGCCTACCGAGGCGGGTTACAGTATCGAAAGCCTCTCATCTGTTGTGCGAACAGATGGTGCGAAAGGAATGCTCACCTTGAGGTGAAACGGGTTTCTTTAACTCAACTTGACGTAACTGATATGTTGCATATATCCAGCCCCCCTTTTCCTCCCGCCACCTTGCTGATTACAGCTATGGTGGGGGTTTTCAAGGGGGAAGAAAGATGAGTCGGGGAGATGGAAGCAAGCTGAAACTGATGGTAGTCGATGACGAACCCGACAACTTGGATTTATTGTACCGGACGTTTCGACGCGACTTTCAGGTTTACAAAGCAGATAGCGCCCTCAGCGCCCTGGAAGTTCTAGACGAACAGGGCGAGATGGCGGTGATTATATCTGACCAGCGGATGCCAGAAATGAATGGCACCGAGTTTTTGGGGAAAACAGTCGAGCGATTTCCCGATACGATTCGGATTCTGCTAACGGGATACACCGATGTTGAAGATTTGGTTGAGGCCATCAACTCAGGTCAAGTTTTCAAATACATCACCAAACCGTGGAATCCAGAAGAACTCAAATTGGTGATCAATCAAGCCTCAGAAACTTACAAATACTACAAGCAGCGCAGTGTTGCATTGCGCCGCGCTTTACGCAAGGAATCTCTGTTCAATGAAGTAATGAGCGTCATTCGCGGGTCGCTAGATTACTCTAGTATGGTACAAACTATTGTTCAAACCGTAGGTCAAACTTTTGAGGCCAACTATTGTATGCTGCGGCCGGTAGAGACCGATCGACTATTGCCCAGTACCTTCCCCTACCAAGCCCAAACCGACGAGGCCAGTAGCTTTTCTTTTGATGAAAATTTGCTGGTTCAAGCTGTAGCCACCCGCCAAACTCAAGTGAACTCAAACAGTGGGGGGAATGCTAACTCGGTTGAGATTGCCGTCCCCCTGACTTACCAGCAAGAATTGCTGGCGGTACTGGCTTTGTCCCAGATTGGCGGCACTAACCCTTGGTCGGCAGAAGATATAGAGTTAATAGAAGGTGTAGCAGCTCAAGCTGCTCTCGCCCTGTCTCAAGCTAAGCTCTACCAGCGCACTCTGGATTTAGCCAAGCAGATGCAAAACGAGTTGGAAGTGGCTCGCCAAATCCAAACAAACTTGTTGCGCCAAAGTTGGCCGGATTTTGAAACTGTCAGAGTGCAAGCTTGCTGCTATCCCGCGCGGGAAGTGGGTGGCGACTTTTTTGAAGTCTACGTCCACTCCCAAGGGGATATTTGGATAGCGGTGGGAGATGTTTCGGGTAAGGGAGTTCCGGCTGCTCTATTTATGGCTAGCGCGATTTCGGTGATGCGGCGGGAACTTTCCCAAGAAGTTTCTCCAGAGCCAGATCAAGTTATGCAGAACATGAATAGCAGTATGTCTGACGACCTGATCGGCAACAATCATTTTATTACAATGGTTGTAGCTCGTTACACTCCGTCAACGGGACACCTCGCATTTGCTAATGCCGGTCACATTTACCCGATCGTTTGGTCTCACTCGGAGGTCAAAGCTCAAGCTGCTAGCGGTAAAACGCCAGCCGAGCCGAATTTCCTGAAAGCTCGTGGCATTCCTTTGGGGATACTACCAGTTTGGAGAGGCAAAGCAGGTACGATCGAATTAAAGTCAGGAGATGTATTTCTGCTGACGAGTGACGGAATTACTGAAGCTAGCGTAACCACTGAAGCGGTCGCAGGCGGTGTACCAACCCGTTCTATGCTACAACAAGAAGGGCTTTGGCAACTCTTGATTCAGGAACCTGGTTCTTTCAACTTGGACAATTTGTTGGCTCACATCCGAGCCGACAATCCCGTTCAGGAAGACGACCAAACCATACTCTCTCTGGAGGTTCTTTGAATCTGTCAGCGACTCCCGACGCATAGTCGGGGGTGAGAGCCGAAACAACTTAACCCCTGCTTATTGACGGTTCATAGATTAGTCCTGCAAAGGACGGCGTTATCGTCAACAGTAAAAAACCTAGCCGGCGATGGCGCTGCTAGTTTCCTGAATCGCTTTCCTGGGGGATTAAATACCTGTAAAGGGTTAAAGTAGAAGGCATTCGTCAGAAAAAACCAACGCTTAAAAGCAAAGGATTGAAACACAGATTTTTTATACCTCGCTGCTTGCAGTCTCGGTATAATTATCAATTGTTAATGGGCTTTATACCCATAACAAAAGTTTTCAACTATACTCTTAACTTCTGCCTTCTACCCCATGAGGAATGCCTGATTTTTAAACAGAAAAGGCTAGTATCCCCCGAGTAGCGACAAGTATTGAGGCCGAATCCATTCGGCGCGTCGTGTTTCATACCTGGTGTGAAGACACAGGGTTTTCAAACTTACGGGATTTTTTTATGAATACTGAGCTTCATGTGCCAAGCGACTTGCGGTTTTTAACAATTGTTGAAAATTGGTTGCTGAGCAGTTTGGAAGTAGAGCTAGGAGAGCACGTCGATTGGCCACGTCAGTCGAATCGTTTGCGCTTGGTGTTAGCAGAAGCCTATTCTAACGTGATCCGCCATGCTCACAAAGATCAACCCAATTTACCCGTGTTAATTCGCTTGAATTTAAAAAATAGGGATATTGGTTTAGAAATTTGGGATTACGGTAAAGGTTACGAAATGGATACTTACAATCCCCCGAGGCCGGAAGCTAAACAGGAAAGCGGTTACGGCTGGCTGATTATGAGCAGACTTATGGATCGGGTGGACTACACTTTGCAAATAGACGGTCGCAACTGTCTAAAGTTGGAAGCGAGTTTGCCGGAAAAATCTTAATTAGTCGTTAGTCATTAGTCATTAATGATTAGCAATGCACTTTTTGACTCGCTTTGGCTGTCTGTCGCACGCTGCGGTGACAGCCACTTTGTAGTGCAGTAGCCTTAGCTCAACGCGAGACTGTAAGATTGTAGAAATACAGTCCCGATCGTACAAATACCGAAGAAACGGGATTTTTATAGCGTGAGTGGCACTTCACCAAAGATTTGGATAAAAACCCGGTTTCTGTCTCCTTCTGCCGATAAAAAGCCGATTAACCTGTCGATCGCACGATTTTAGCTATTACGTGCGATCAACAGGCCAAACCAAAATAGAGAATTTAAATGTGAAACAGCTTATTAAACATCAAATTTCTTATGAGGCCGCAGATTGAGCAATTCTTGGGGAGAAGCTAACAGTTTGACCGTGACAGAAAGAATTTTTTGGTCAGAATTGAGCAAGAACAGCCATGCGACATTAACACCAAATGCGGAAGTTTGCACCCGACCGCTGACCTGAACTTCTACTTTGCCATCTTCTAAAATTTGGCTGACACCTTTTTGGGGTTCTAGCTGCATTCCTCGCGCTTCTTTTTTTAGATAAGTGGCGATCGCACTCCTGCCGATAATTGGATCTTCAAACGGCGCGTGTAGAACCCCGTCATCGGCAAATAAATTAGCCGTCGCTTCAAAATCGCCCGCGTTTAAAGTTTCAAAATAGTGCAGTACCCCTGGCATTGTGATCCCTGCAATCTTTATAGAGGTAGTTAAAATAGGTCGAGTTGTTGCGGTCATAAAACAAGTGCTTTCAAATCAATGAGTATACTTTAATCATTCTCTTTGCCGCAGCAAATCCCTCAAAAGATATAAGTAGGGCTAGGAAAATAATTCTCCGAAAAAAAGGAGGAAGAGGGCACCGGAGACCGTCGATCGCAGCTTTGAGAGCGATCGACCAAAATCCATACTACTTTCAAAAAATGCAAGTTTAGCCAAGCTGCAAACCCTGATACCATCAGTCATTTCCCATCCTTCAATCCTTGAATCTAAAATTTAAAATCTAAAATCTAAAATGATAAAAACCCAGACGCCTGCAGGCATCTGGGTTTCTGGGCAAGTCTGTTTGACAGACCGAACCCGAATATTCTATTTACGCATCAAATTGAGCAATTCTTTAGGAGATGCCAACAAGTCGATCGCCACAAAGAAAATTTGACCTTGGGGATCGAGCAAAAACCGCCACGCAATGTTCATTCCCACATTCGCGCCGAACCAGGGAGTTTCGACTTTGCCGGTGACTTTCACTTGGCGGTAGCCATCTTCTGCGGGTTCCGATACGCCTCGCTCCGGCATCATTTTCAGTCCGATGCACTCTTCCCGCATATAGTTGAGGATAGCTTCGCGACCAACGATCGGCTTTTGGAAAGGCGGTTGCAGGGCACCTTCTTCAGCAAATAAACCGACTGCTGGGGTGAAGTCGAAGGCGTTCATGTAGTCGATGTAGTTGAGGACAGTCTGCTCGCTGATACCCTCAATTTGGGTTTTCACCCGCTCTTCTGGAGCGGTGGGAGTGCTGCGGGGGGCAGAGCGTTTGCCGTACTCTTGGTTAAAAGCAGGGTCATAGCCCATGTTAACTACGGTATTCCGAAGTACGGTAATTTGCTGGCCTGGATCGAGTTTCTTGATGGTTTCGAGAACTGCGGTGGCTTCGGGAGACATTTGATAGCCAGCGGGGATCGGAGCGACAAGGCCCTGTTTCATCAACTGCCCCAACTCGTACCAGAAACCGAGTTTGGTGTTGACGCGCAAGGAGGTGTAAATCCGGCCGATTGTTGTGTCGGCGTTGCTGGCTAGGTCAAACATGGTTTTGCTTTGAGCAGCCGGCGACATTTGCTTGATTTCGCTCAGGATGCCTTCAACAAGCGCCATGCTGGCTACTCCCGGAGCTGCTGCGGTGATGGAAACGCCCATTTCGGTGTAGGCATACCAGAGCAAGGCTAGTTGGTCTTCAACGCTGAGCTTGTAAAATGCTTCCGTGGTAGCCGGAACAACGCTCGCAATCTCGGTGTTCGAGAAAATAGATTGAGCTGATTGAATACTAACTGCCATGTGTATGCTTTGGGATTTGTGGTTTTAGTGAGGTACTTGAGTTAGGAAACCTCAAGCTCCCTTGATTGAATTATGTAACTTTTTGTTAAACTTTGCAAATATAAATTACATATAGCTGAGTTATAAAACTATGATCAATGGTTGGGTAAATTGCGATCGCCGTCACTAGACTGTGCGCGGAATTAGTTTATTTAGGAAACCGATCGTTAAAATCACTTCACATATCATATAAAATCAAAATAGTCAATAAAAAAGGTAAATATTTACCTGGTGTCAAATGAAAGCGCCAATTAGCAGCATTTTGGTTAAGGAAAAAGCCCTTGAGTTGGGATTTCACAAAGTCGGGATCGCCTCAACAGACACGGATTTCGAGCTAGAAAAACAAAGATTGCAAGCTTGGCTGGACAAGGGTTATCAGGCGGATATGGCATGGATGGCAAACCCGAAACGGCAGGATATTCGATTAATAATGCCAGAGGTGCAGTCATTAATATGTGTCGCGCTCAACTACTACACACCTCACCAACGCCCCTCTAATCCCCCTTGTGAGGGGGGGGTCGAAGGAGGAATCGAATATGCTAAAATCTCTCGCTACGGTTGGGGGCGGGATTACCACAGAATTTTGCACAAAAAACTGAAGGTTTTGGCAAATTGGGTGCGATCGCAAGGCGAGGGAATTGAAGCGCGATATTATGCTGATACCGGGCCGATTCAGGATAAAATGTGGGCGCAGCGTGCCGGGATTGGCTGGATTGCCAAAAATGGTAATGTAATTTCGCGCGAATACGGTTCTTGGGTGTTTTTGGGCGAAATCTTGACTAATTTAGAGTTAGCGCCCGATGAACCCCATACGGAACATTGCGGTACTTGTACTCGCTGCATTGAGGCGTGTCCGACGGGGGCAATTATTGAGCCTTTTGTGGTGAATGCCGATCGATGTATAGCTTATCACACGATCGAGAATCGAGCCGAAAAATTGCCCGACGAAATTGCATCTAATTTACAAGGTTGGGTAGCAGGTTGCGACATTTGTCAGGATGTTTGTCCTTGGAATCAGCGATTTGCTAAACCAACTGATGTGGCAGAGTTTGAGCCTTATCCTGAAAACATAGCACCGACACTTGCAGAATTAGCCGACATTTCCGACGAGGAGTGGAACCGCAGATTTACCGCTTCGGCGCTGCGGCGCATTAAACCCGAAATGCTGCGGCGAAATGCGAAAGCCAATCAAATTAACGATTAAAAGTTGAGATGTTCGCGCTCAGGGTGCTTAGGATCACCTTACCCTATAGATAATAACCCTAGGGTATGTACGGAGCGCCAAGAGTCAATATATTATGCAGTAAGTCATTCCCCCTCTAAAATCTAAAATCTAAAATCTAAAATTGTATGATCCCCCGTTCCTTATTTGCTATTGTCCAATGACCAAAGTAATTATTTTTGATTTTGACGGTACTTTAGCAGATACAATCGATATTCTTCTAAGCATCACCAACCGTTTGTCAGTAGAATTAGGCTTTAAGTCTGCGACCAAAGAGCAAATCGCTCAACTGAGCAATTTAACTTCTTGGCAAATTCTTCAGTATTCGGGCATTTCTATTTTCAAATTCCCGCTGTTGATTAGAATGTTGAAAGCAGAGTTACGCAGCGAAATTCCCAATATTCAATTATTTCCGGGAATTAAAGAAGTTTTACTGGAGTTAAAAAAACTGGGATTTCAACTGGGCATTATCACATCTAATTCCCGAGAAAACGTCTTGGCATCGCTGGAAAAAAATGGTTTGCCAGACACTTTTACGTTTATTTACTCTGGTTCAACTTTTGGCAAACATAAAGTTATTAATAGCTGGCTAAAAAGAGAACATATAAATCCTCAACAAGTCGTTTATGTGGGAGATGAAATCAGAGATATAGAAGCTGCTAGAAAAACCGGAATTAAGGTAATGGCTGTAGCTTGGGGCTTTAATTCTCAGGAGGCTTTGGTTGCACACAATCCAGATTTTTTGATTAAACACCCCCAGGAATTGATAGAGATTATGAGTAATTTGCGGGAAGTGTAAACTGAAATTGCAAAACGTAAGACTCGTCGGTTGAAATCTATTCTAGACAAACTCTCGTTCCAGCAGAGAGGGACTAAAGAATAAAAGGTGTATTAAAGCCAGGGTAAGCTCATCTAATTTTGTATAAATTGTACTTGACCATTCGTAACAAGTTAAGCTTGTATGCCAGTTGTCAAAGGGATTTCAGAAGAGGTATCAAAGAAAAATTGCTCCCGGTCTCGCCGCGCGAGCGGGAAAAGGTGCAACAATTAACTTAATATGGGGTTTTCGCTGAGATTTAACAATACCTAAATCTCGATTTTCTGGCGCGGCGAAATACTCGATTGGGTCAGTTGCCGGTGCGTTGTTGGCGGGCTACATAAAAATGGTAAAGACCCCGGTAAATCATTTCTAATGAAATCGAATCTATTGGTAAAGAGAGTTGGTCAGCAACGCCATCACCTAAATCGACCAAGAGCGCATAAAATATCCAAGTACCCCAGATTTGAAGCTGAATGCCGTTGAGAGAACCCGTCCACAAATAACTTAATCCCAAGAGCCTTTTTACGGTATTAAAAGCCTCTTCAATTCTCCAGCGCCTGCGATATAAATCTGCCACGACGTAGGGTGGTAACACTTGAGGTTCAAGCACACTTGTCAAATAAGAATGCCAGGTTTTACCAGCAGGGTAAGAGCATCTCAATCAGTCTTGACAAAAGGATTTGAGAAGAAGCATCATGTATTCATCATTCATTGCAGCC
>NZ_JAUBPR010000025.1:0-67413 GCF_036700845.1 Microcoleus sp. S13_C5 | reverse complement strand
CTTCTACTAAAATAACTAATCTAGCGAAAGGGAAAAGCAGCTCTTGTACCTGGACGGCTACCTGGACGGCCAAAAACGTAGAAGTTCACGGGGTTAGCGTGGCACAAGAGAAGGAGGAATCCGACCAGAACGAGTACTCAAGACAGATTCAGTCAGGAACTCAAGAATATTCCGGTCTTGCAGCTTGAGAGAAGACACGACGGTGAGTAAACGGGCAACAAACAGACTTCCTGCTGCTGAATCTGAACCAAAGCTAGTCCGTCGCCAAATCACAGCAGGGCGAATGGCTCTTTCAGCGGCATTATTGGTCGGCTCTACACCATCTGAGGAGATAAATAACCACAGAGCCACTTCCAACTTTAGTAAATTACGGCAAGTCCGCACAGTTTTTGCCAGTGGGGTCTTTTCCCTCTCGTCGATGTCTAACTGCGAAGCTTCTAGCAAGATGCTCAAAACTTTAGTTTTAATAGGTTCAACCCTTTCTTTCAACTCAGAACGAGTGAGTTGGTCATTTCTAAATTTATGCCAGAGATTGAAAAGCTCTTTTTCCTGCTCCAGCAAGGATTTGCCTATTTGGGCAGAAGCTCCAACTCGTTCGGATATTTGAATAAAATCTCGTTTGAGGTGCGCCCAGCACAGTTGCCTGCGATGGACATCCACCCAGTTATAGGCAGGGCAACGATCACTGGTGAGCGAGCCACTAAAAGTTTCGCCCAAAACCGTTTGAGCAGCACTACTAGCTCTACTTAAAATTACCTGAAAGCTCTGGATCAATGGCGTTACTGCCACCCACAGCCAACCACTGGTCTTGGTGGCATTTTGACCATCTCCATTCCGCTGCTGAAATCCAGTCTCATCTACTCCCACAGTCGGCTGCTGCTGGATGTAATGTTGGGCTTCTGTGACCGCATCGCTAACTGCCTCACTCACTTCTGTCCGTAGACGATTGATAGTGCCGACGGACATTTCAATCCCAAACACCGCCTGCATCAGCGCACGTATTTGGCGGTAGGATTGTCGGTACTCACTACTGAATAGACCTACATAGGCTGCTGTTCTTGGACCATATCCACCCAGCCCAATTATTTCGGTCATTTCTGGGGCTTGATTTTCTTTCCCACAACAAGTACAGGTAATTGGATGAAACTGATGTTCGATGACGAGCCGCTGTACTGGTGGGACTTCCACTACTTGATGTCGGTAGGCTTGACCACTATTTTCAATCCCTAGAATGCCTCCACATCCACTACATTGCTGCGGGTAATGGTTGATTACTTCTTGACACATTTGGGTCGGGTATAGCTTCCGTTCGTGTCCCGAATGTCCTAGTTGCCCACCCCGCTTCTTGCCGGTGGGTTCCTTTCGATTGGGCTTAAATCCTTGAGGATTCTTCGATGGTGGTTGTGATGAATTTGCCGAAGTTCTGGCTAATTGCTCTTTGAGAAGCTCGTTTTCTGTTCTGAGTTCCGCTATTTCCTGTTCAACCCGATCCATCCTACGCACTAATTCGTAAATTAGTTCGAGGACGCTATCTGGCACTTGCGCCCACTCTGCTGGGCTGATTGCTGCCATTAATTCCGGCACTGTCTTCTCCATGTGCCTCACCTTATCAGATTTTTTTGGTTTTTGCTACCCCCGTGAACTTCTACGGCGACTTCAGCAGCATAGTTTCAAGATCGTGAGTATCTGTTAAAAGCAAGTTTTGACTGAGTAGAACAGTTTTTTCTAATATGTCAAAGTCAGCATCAACAACAGCTAAAACGCCAGCAAAGTTATCTTTTTCAAGGATATTTAGCACTTTCACAGCATTATCCTTGTTAGAGGCATTCTCTACACGACACTTTGTGCAGTCTACCAAGTTTTTCCATACCCGCGCATCTGTATCTCCCTCAGCGATTAAAAAAGAGCCGGGGTGTTGAGTTCGCAGCAGGCGAATTTTGTTGGCAATGCGATCGGGTGTAATGGATTCTCTCATTCAATTGGCCCTTGCAATTCCACTGTCAAATCCCAGCGGTCGTTGATAATATCTGGAGAGTGAGTAGCTAAAAGCACGTCAAAGTTTGCCAGCTTAATAATTTCTTGCAAATCTTTGAGAAACTGCACTTGCCACGCTACGTGCAGCGAAATTTCTGGTCCGTCAATGAGAACGAGAGAGTTAGGTTGAACTTTGAATAACAACTGGTAAAGCATTACCAGTTCGTGCTGTTCCCCGAAAGATAAGTCTGTGGGGGACAAAGGCTTACCATCGGCAGTTGTAAAGGTAAAACCTTTATCTTTACTGATGCTCATATTTTTATAGAGAAATCGCTGTTTAATAATTCTTTTAAAAAGTTCTATTTTAGTAGCGGCTTCCTGAAAAACCATGAGTTTTTGTTCTACATCTTCAATATATACTGATAGAATGTTGTTAGTTGTTCCATCAATGTTTTGTGCGACTTGAAAATCAGGATTTTCATCTTTGTCTAAAAGACCATTTTCTATGAGGCTAGAACGCTTTTCCTCAATTTCATTTAATTTATTGCGAAGGGTTTCTTCTGTGAGCTGGGAGGGTGCTTTGTTGTTAAAAATTCTTGCCGGAAAGCTTCTTTCAAGGGATTGAGACAATGCACCATATTCAGCGAGTTTTGCTTGAATCTCTTCTACGAGTTCCTGAGAATATATATTAACTGAGGGAATCATTGAGGGGTGTTTGGTGTCTACCGCTGCTTCAGGAACACTTGAGGCAGTTAACAAACGCTGAGTTTCTATAAAATGAACATCGAGCGAGCTTTTTAATTCTGACAACCACTTTGGTTCTTCCTTAAGTCTCCATGCAAACTTTTCAAAACTTTTAATAAAGGGTAGGGTTATATTTTCTAATGGGCCTAAGGGCGTAACTATATTTTGATCTCCAAATTGGATTAATGAATTTACTTGATCCTCTGTAACACTCCAATGCAAATTAAACTCTACTCCTGAATTTGTTAATAAATCCGGTGAGAAGTTTTGTGGCTCTGCACCAGGATGATAAAAATGAAACGTTAACTTTTCGTCTTTTTCATTTTCATTGGTTTGAGCGATAGATTTAGTTACTTCCACGTGACTGCCGTCATCAAAGTCTAATCGTAACTCGGTAAATGGAATAGTCCGAAGTTCTGAGTAGCGGGAGTTAAAAAATCCATTAACCATTCTCAACAATACTGTTTTTCCAAACCCGTTTGGCCCGTGAATAATCGTTATTCCTTCTTCTCTATTCAAAGGAATAACATGATTAAAAACTCCAAAAAGTTGTCTGACAGAAATTTTATTGATTCTCATGTTTACCTCTGATGAAACATTGCTATAATCGTTACCTCAATCTTATAGCATACGCCTCTAAACATTTAATTTCCTTACCGCAACCGACAAACTCTAACAGATTGTACCTTAATTAAGTACACCTTACCGACACAGAATTGGGCAGGACACGGGGGCGCCACCCTACAAAAAACTGTATTATACACAGTTGACCTAAAATTCTACCAAAACTTCCTCTGCGCCGCCCAACAAACCCTGGGCCGCCTCCAACATACTCTCTGCAACATCTTTCAAATCTTCGCGACTTGCTAAATAAGTTTTCAAAGCTTCTAAGGGTTCTATACTATTATTAGCATTCAATTCGGGCAACCGCGGCCTCGCTAACTGACTCACTAATTCCGGCTGGATTGTATAGCTGTGGGCTTCGCCCAGAAGTGCGTGCAATTCTCCGTTGTCGATTAAATCTAATTGTTCCGATCGCAATTGGTAAATCAATCTCACAACCGCGTCTTCGATCTGCTTCTTGCCAATAGCTTTAACTAACTCGGCTTGCGGATTTTCCGATTCGGAAACATTCACTTTAATAGTCTGAAAAACCCGCACTGGCAAAGTGCAAAATTCCCACTCTGCTTTCCCCCGTTCCAAATTAACTAACACAAAACCTTTATCTTCTTTCTCTTCGCTAAAATCAACTCGTTCGATACTTCCCGGATAAATTACGGGCGGATTGTTGGAAGCATTGAGATTTTGATGTTTGTGAACGTGCCCGAGAGCAACGTAATCAAAACAAGGGCGAGTTAGCATGGAAACGGGTATGTTAAAACCTTTACCAACTGCTAAAAAACGCTCTGCACCCAAGCTTGCTTTATCTGCCATTAAGTGCGCTAAAAGTACGGTTGGTATGTCGGGGTTGAGGCGGCGAATTTCGCCTTCCATTGCGATCGTCAGTTTTTCGGTTAATAATTGGTTAACATCGCCCATAGACAGGCTTTCAGTCTCCGAACGTGTCATTAAGGTCGATCGAGTCAACCAAGGCAATGTTACCACCTGTACCGGCCCGCTGCGGGTTTGAATCAGGTGAGTGTCCAGGCGATCGCCTACAATAAACTTAGGTATTCCCAAAGTCCGATAAATCCCCAAACTCGCGCCGCCTTGTCCCTGAGAATGTTGGTCGTGATTTCCTACTAGCAAAACTGTCGGAATTTGCGCGTCCACCAAGCGGCTGAATTGGCAAGCAAAAGCCTCTTTTACAAACGGTGGAGGCGTTGAATCGGGGAAAGCATCGCCGCCGAATATGACTAAATCTACGGGTTCAGAAATTGCTCTATCCATACATTTGCTCAGCGTCGCCGCGAAGTCTTCCAGCCGCGTATTTAAACCAGTTTCTGGATTAATCCGGCCGTGAGAAAAGCCGCTGCCCATGTGAATGTCTGAAAGGTGTAAGATTTTAATCATTGTTTTTTCTATTTGTTAGTTATCGTTTCGGTTCCTAGTGAGGACTTCAGTCCTCAGAAGAAGGAGTTGCATTCCTGACTGCGAACCAAAGAATTTTTTTTGTCATACATCACAATATGATGCCGGGTACTTTTTGATAAATTTCGCTAATTGCACAACTAAAATTCGCACTAACAAATTCTACTCTATCTCCTTGTCCGTAAGTTTGAGAAATCCAATTTCCCTCAGTATTGAGTCGAAAACACTCAATTTTAATCTCAGATTGAGTGATGAGTACGTATTCTTGCAAACTCGGAGAAGTTTGGTAATCGGCAAATTTATCGCCTCTGTCGAAAGCTGCTGTTGAGGGCGACAATACCTCAACTACTAAAGATGGATATAAAATGAAATCTTCAGTAGTTGAAGTATCCCTTTCGTCGCAAGTCACCGCTACATCAGGATAGTAATAGCAATTTGCCTCTTCCAGTCGGACTTTTATATCTGATGATAAAACTAACCATGGCGTATTCAGAAGATGATTCCCCAGCAGCCGCACTAAATTACTACCAATAATAATGTGAGGTTTTTTTGCCCCGGTCATTGCATAAACGTGTCCGCGTCTGTATTCGTGTTTGATCGGGCTTACTCGCTCGCCTTCTAGGTACTCTTCTGGAGAAATGTAGAAATTGTTTTTGCTGATAATCATTGATTTTTACTCCGCTGATTTTATCGGATACTATGTGTTGTAACTCACATATTTGGGTAAGGAAACGACAGTGCCGTTTCCCTACAAATTTAACAAAACTCCAGAAATCGTGCGTGCCATAATTTGCCACTTTCCGTCAAACCCTGCGATCGCACTTTAATTTTGACACTTTTGGGGTTAGCCTCGTAGAGTCGGGCAATTTCCTGCATTTCCTCCCCGCTAAACCCGGTGCCCACGGTTCCTACTGGGACTAATTTGCCATCAATTTCTTGCGCTACTTTGACGGCGCTAAACGGCCGCCCCGCAACTTTTGTCGCCGTCAAACCCACAATAAACAAATCGTGTTCTTGGCAGTATTTAGTTCTCACCATCGGATATTTCTTAACATCTTTTCCGCCGACATAGTGGCAGTTGTGCAACACCCAAACTTCTCCTTCTCTGTTTTCAGCTTCCTGCTGATTTGCCAGGACGAGTTTTTCGGCGGTGGTGCGAAATGTCGGTACAACTTCAAAGGCTGGGGATAAATTAGCCAGCCTTTCGCCAACTTCAACTCCCGCTGCAATTCGTTCGGATTCTGCCACGGGAGTTAAATCATTGCCTTTGAAAAACAAACTTTTAAAAATAGCATAAATTGCGTTGGGCTGAGTAGTCGGAAAACCGCTTTCAATATTAACTGTAGCAGCTTGCGCCCCGGTGCGGTGTTCGCTGCCCGTACAGCTTTTGTAATACAGTTCGCCGTCTAAAACAAAGGTGCCAATTTTAGCGGCTGTGTCGATTAATGTGCGATCGATCTCAATCGATGCCTGTTGCCGCAGGTTAGTCGATCGCGATTGGTAGTATACTTTATCTGGCGTCGCAATGACCACTACTCGATTGCCGTCGCGTTTTGGCTGTCCCCAATAATCGGGGTTTTCGATGTAATAAGAACGTTCACTCGGCGCGTCCACCGGCTGCATGGTGACAATCCTTCCCGGCTGCAAATGCGGTGGTAATTCGGGAACTACGGGGTTATTAACAGTCTCTATTTTGGCGGTGGTAGTTGATTTTGCAGCAGGAGCAAGATTAGTGCTAGATTTGTTTGGAGGATTCAGTGCGAGCGGCTTTTCTCCGGTTTCCAATTCAAACGCTCTTTTCCAAAAGCCGATCGCCATTTCCGGGTATCCTTCCGACTCCGCGCACAGTGCAAAACCAATAACTTTTGCCGTACCAATTCCGCGCCCATAATCAGCCAAATACTGCACTGCCCCCGCTTCTCCCATCAAGTGCAATCCTCGCGTCACGATGCGATTGTTCCAGCGTTCTCGAATGTCGGCGCTAATTTTCTTAGCTACTTTTCGCTTTGCTTCGGCGTATTCGGTGCAGTCCATACTGCCTCCTTTCTGTAGGGCTATTTATATACTATACTTACTATTGATTTATTAGTCAAGTTTAATTTGACAATTAGGTGGTGCGAATAAATTTAACTCTTTCATTTGTGAACTAGATTTATTTTTTAACCGCAGAGGCGCAAAGGGCACAGAGGAAGAGAAGAAAGAGAGGGACGGCGTTGTAGTGTTTTGATAGTCAAGCGCGGTAATCTGTTCGCCGCCAATGCTAAGATAACTTCGATCGCGCATTGCGTCCAATAAAGCCGTGAGTTGTGTCTTACTCGCGTTGAGTTCGCCAACTGGCGATCGCAGGTTTGAGAATTTAATATCGAATTTAATCTTACTGTTATGATGCGATTGATTTTGTACAGCAAACCCGGATGCCACTTGTGCGAAGGGTTGCAAGAAAAACTCGAACAGATTGAAAGCCTGAAGTTTCAACTCGAAGTCAGAGATATTACCGAACGCGATGATTGGTTTCAAGCTTATCAGTACGAAGTTCCAGTTTTGTTTAAAGTGCAGCCCCAGCCCAAAAATTCTGTTGGCGAGGTTGGATTCTCCCCTGAAGAACTGTTACCCCGTCCTTCTCCCCGCTGTAGTGTCGCCCAATTGGAGCAAATGTTACAGAAATATTTGCAAATCGATCCGTCACAATAATACGATTTACCCAAAAACTCAGGTTTTAATCCTGACCTCGGGGTGCTCGGTGTGCAGCTTACTCTAGGCCGAGAGATTTTACACCGCGCATAAAAAACCTAGGGTTTGCACCGCGCCCAGCAAAAACCTGCAGATAGTGGCTCAAACAATTTGTTCCGCCAGTCATATTCAAGACATTCAAGCGAGGAGTTTTTCAGATGAAATTGAGAGAATTATTAGCAGCAGTTCCCAGCATTTCCTTTGACGCTAAACATCCCGCCCTCGATGCCGAAGTCAAGGGTTTATCCACTAATTCCCACGCTTGTCAGGCGGGCGATTTGTTTTTGGGAATGCCGGGAACTCGGGTAGATGGGGGAGATTTTTGGCAAAGTGCGATCGAATCTGGTGCACTTGCCGCCATAATTTCCACCCAAGCAGCCGAGAAAACACCCCCCCAACCCCCCCTTAGCAAGGGGCTAGAAGAGGTTCCCTGCGTCATCGCAGCAGCCGATATGGCTCAAGTTTGCGGTCAAATAGCAACTGCTTTTTACGGCAATCCAGCTAGCAAATTAAAACTTGTCGGCGTTACCGGGACTAACGGCAAAACTACAACAACTCATTTAATCGAATTTTTGCTCAATGAAATGCAGTTGCCGACGGCGATTTTCGGCACGCTTTATACTCGCTGGCCGGGCTTCCAACAAACTGCTGTTTACACCACACCTTTTGCAGTTGACCTGCAAAAGCAATTATCAGAAGCTGTAGCAGACGGATGTAAACATGGGGTGATGGAAGTCAGTTCCCACGCTTTAGCACAGCAGCGAGTTTTAGGCTGTAGTTTTGAAGTTGCTGTCTTTACAAACTTGACTCAAGATCATCTAGATTATCACCGTGATATGGAAGATTATTTTGAGGCTAAATCGCTTTTGTTTGGTTCGGATTACCTCGCAAATCGCGCTGTAGTTAATATTGATGACCCTTACGGACAGCGGATCGTTGAGACTTTAAAATCCGACAGAGTTTGGAGTTACAGCACTGTTCTAAAAACGGCAGATTTGTATGCTTTTGATTTGCAATATCAGCCCAATGGAGTTAAGGGAATGCTGCACACTCCGAAGGGGGAAACTGCTTTTTCTTTGCCTTTAGTCGGTCAGTTCAATTTATCAAATATGTTGGCTGCTGTCGGTGCTGTTTTAGAATTGGGTTTAGATTTGTCCGCAATTGTGGAGAAACTATCTCAGTTTTCCGGAGTTCCGGGACGGATGGAACGGGTGCAAATTAGTCCCGACCAAGATATTAGCGTAATTGTCGATTACGCGCACACTCCCGACAGTTTGGAGAACTTGCTGAAAGCATCGCGGCCGTTTATTCCGGGTCAGATGATTTGCGTGTTTGGCTGCGGTGGCGATCGCGATCGCACTAAGCGGCCGATTATGGGTAAAATCGTTGCAGAATTAGCCGATTTAGCTGTTGTTACTTCCGACAATCCGCGCACGGAAAATCCCGATCGCATTTTGGAGGATATTTTAGCAGGAATTCCCGCCGCAGTAAAGCCGATGGTTTTGTGCGATCGAGCCGCTGCAATTCGCACTGCTATTATGGAGGCTAAACCGGGAGATGGCGTGCTGATTGCAGGAAAGGGACACGAAGATTATCAGATTTTGGGCACCGAAAAAGTCCATTTTGACGATCGAGAACAAGCGCGAGATGCCTTGAAAGCCAGAATGAATTCGGTTAACTGAATTCGCTTAACTGTTAACGGTTAACCGAATTCGGTTAACTGTTAACGATTAGCTGTTGGGGGGGCTGCGAAATTTGTTATATTTTTAAGTATTAATATGAAGGAAGAATCTGAGTTGCACTAGATTATAATAGTAATATCAAATTTTATATAAAAAAATAATTATTGCTATGATAGAACTAACTGGGTATCAACTTCTCGATAGAATTTACTCAGGCACTCGCACCCTAGTTTATCGAGGCTCTCGCCTCTGCGACAAAAAATCGGTCATCATCAAAGTATTGCGGAACGAGTATCCCAGCTTTAGCGAACTCTTGCATTTTCGCAATCAATACACGATCACCAAAAATCTGAATTTGCCCGGAATCATTCAAACCTACAGCTTGGAAGCCTACCGGAACGGCTATGCGCTGATTATGGAAGACTTCGGGGGCATTTCTCTGAACCAATGGACAGGGAAAGGAAAAACGGTGCAATCTCTGGTTGAGTTTTTCCCAATAGCGATCGACCTAAGCAATACATTAGATATACTTTACCGCCACCGCATCATTCACAAAGATATTAAACCAGCCAATATTTTAATTAATCCTGCGACTAAACAAGTCAAACTCATTGACTTTAGTATTGCATCTTTGCTACCGCGAGAAACTCAAATGCTGATGAGTCCCAACGTGCTAGAAGGGACACTAAGCTATTTGTCTCCTGAACAAACAGGAAGGATGAATCGCGGCATTGACTACCGGACAGATTTTTATTCTTTGGGTGTCACTTTTTATGAATTGCTGACCGGAGAGTTGCCGTTTCAATCTAACGATGCGATGGAATTGGTACACTCTCATATTGCCAAACAACCGCCGCTGCTTGGCGAAAAGAGAAGGGAAGAAATTCCGCAAGTTCTCTGCGACATCGTGATGAAATTGATGGCGAAGAATGCCGAAGACCGTTATCAGAGTGCTTTGGGGCTGAAATTTGATTTAGAATTGTGTTTGCGTCAATTAAAAGAAAGTGGTAAAATAGAAAGTTTTGCGATCGCGCAACGGGATGTTTGCGAGCGCTTCATCATACCAGAGAAACTCTACGGCAGAGAAAGCGAAGTTGCCCAATTATTGGCAGCGTTCGATCGCATCTCTGGTTGCGAGACTTTTCCTGGGAACGAGGGAAGGCGCGAGTTAATGCTGGTGGCGGGTTTTTCTGGCATTGGCAAAACTGCCATTGTTAACGAAGTTCAAAAACCAATTGTCCGCCAGCGCGGCTACTTCATCAAAGGCAAATTTGACCAATTTAATCGCAATATTCCCTTCTCAGCTTTTGTGCAAGCATTTCGAGAATTAATGGGTCAATTGCTGAGTGAAAGCGAGGTTCAGTTAGCAGCTTGGAAAACCAAAATTTTAGCTGCGCTTGGTGACAGCGCGCAAGTAATTATTGAAGTAATTCCTGAACTAGAGCAAATTATCTCTCAACAGCCGCCCGCAACAGAACTGTCTGGGACGGCGGCACAGAACCGCTTTAATTTACTATTTCAAAAATTTCTCCAAGTATTCACCACAAAAGAACATCCCTTAGTAATGTTCCTCGATGATTTGCAATGGGCAGATTCTGCCTCTTTGAAATTGATGCAGTTGTTGATGAGCGAGTCAGACGGTCGATATCTATTATTAATTGGAGCTTATCGCGACAATGAAGTTTCTGCCGCTCATCCTTTGATGTTGGCGCTAGAGGAGATTGGGAAAGCACAAGCTGCAATCAAAACGATTACATTAGCCGCTCTGACTGAAACGAGTTTAAATCAACTCGTTGCCGATACTCTTAGCTGTTCGCCCGAAATCGCACAACCATTAACTCAACTAATTTACCAAAAAACCAAAGGCAATCCATTTTTTAGCGTGCAATTCCTGAAAATGCTGCACGATGAGGAGCTCATTCAGTTTGACTTTGATGAGGGCAATTGGCAATGCGACATTGCAAAAGTAAAAGCATTAGCAGTGACGGATGATATCGTTGACTTTATGGCGTTGCAGTTGCAAAAATTGCCGCCAGCGACTCAGAATGTCTTGAAGTTGGCGGCTTGTATTGGCAATCAATTTGATTTGGGTACTTTGGCTGTTGTTTCTGAGCAATTAGCAACAGAAACGGCGGCGGATTTGTGGAAGGCATTGCAAGAAGAGTTAATCCTGCCTGAAAGTGAAGTCTACAAGTTTTATGTGGGCATGGAAAAACAGGATCAGGCACAAAATTCCGAGGTGGTGAATTACAAGTTTTTGCATGATCGCGTCCAGCAAGCCGCCTATTCCCTGATTCCTGAAGACCAAAAACAATCCGTCCATCTGCACATTGGGCAATTGCTATTCGCTCGAACCTCACCAGAGCAACTAGACGAGAGAATTTTTGCGATTGTCAGTCAATTTAATCTGGGCAGCGATCGCATTGCAATTCAGGAGCAGCGAGACCATCTAGCCAACCTCAATCTGAAGGCTGGGCGTAAAGCACGGCTCTCGGCTGCTTACCCAGCATCGGCTCAATACTGTGAGATAGGGCTGCAACTTTTAGCCACTGACAATTCTGACGAATGGATCAGACAGCCCATTCTTACTTCAGAATTGTACATTGAAGCTGCGAATTCAACCTGTCTGATTGGCGCATTTGAGCGGGTAGATGCTTGCGTCGAGGCAGTTCTCCAACATACGTCAAACCCTCTAGAACAAGTTAAAGCCTTAGAAATAAAGATTCAATCCTTGATTGCCCGCAATCAATTATCAGAGGCGATTCAGGTGGCACGGGCAATCCTTCAAGAGTTGGATGTGGAGTTGCCAGAACATCCCACCCAAGACATGGTAGCCCCTGCTCTTGATGCTATTCGCGATCGACTGATGAGTGTGGATGTAATGACTTCACCAAGGATGAGCGATCCACAGAAACTGGCTGCAATGAATATTCTCAGCAGTATGGCTTCAGCAGCCTATATGGGTTCGCCAGCCCTCTATCCGTTGATTGTCCTCAAACAAATTGAATTATCACTTCAGTTTGGAAATGCGATCCAAACACCCTATGCTTATTCAACCTATGGACTAATTGTTTGTGCATTTGGTGGGGAAATTGTAGCCGGGAATCGTGCTGCGGATCTCGCTATCGCCTTGATGGAAATGTTGAAAGCATCGAGTTTTAAAGCGAAGATTATCAATTTAGTTTATCCATTTGTTCGCATTTGGCAGGAGCCAATTCATACTGTACTGATGCCTTTGCTCGAAGGCTATCAAGCGGGTTTGGAAACGGGAGATTTGGAGTTCGCCGCTTACTGTGTGCATAACCGATGTGAACTTGCTTATGCGGCCGGAAATGAACTTCTACAACTGGGGCAAGAGAAAGAAATCTATGCCGAGGCGATCGCCCAACTCAAACAAACAACTGCTCTGAACTTTCACCAAATTCATCAACAAGCAGTTTTAAATTGGACAGGTGAAGCCGAAAATCCCCAGAAACTCGTTGGAGCAGCTTACGATGAAACGACGCGATTACCTCAGCATCAGTCAGCGGGAGATACTTACTCGATCGGGAGCGTCTATGCTCATAAATTGGTTCTAGCTTACCATTTTGGGCAACCCCAAGAAGCTCTGGAGATGGCTCAAATTGCCGAGAAAACAATTGGTGCCATTATCGGGACTGTGTTCTATGGAGTCTTTTATTTCTATCATGCACTCACGTTACTCGCAAACACAAAAACGTTGCCAATCACTGAAGCGGTTACGAAGGATCTTGAGCAACTTACTAACTGGGCAACCCATGCGCCCATGAACTTTGCCCACAAATGCGATTTAATTCAAGCCGAACAGCAGCGAGTTTTAGGACACAAAGCAGACGCCATCGACCTCTACGATCGCGCGATCTTCCTCGCTAAAGAAAACCAATTTCTCAACGAAGAAGCCTTAGCCAACGAACTCGCGGCTAAATTCTACCTCAACTGGGGCAAAGAAAAAGTTGCCGCAGGCTATATGCAGGAAGCGTACTATTGTTACGCCCGCTGGGGAGCAAAAGCCAAAACCGATGACCTAGAAAAACGTTATCCCGATCTGCTGCGCCCCATCTTACAACAGGCAGCCCAACCCCTCTCTATTTTAGAAACCCTATCCACGCTCAGCAATCCTACTTACTCCATTCATTCGAGCACCCACCACAGTACCTCAAGCACCTCCATCAACCATGCTCTAGATTTTTCAACCCTGCTGCAAATCTCCCAAGTCATCTCCAGCACGATCGACCTCGATGAGTTGCTGCAAATTGTCACCCAAACCATGTTACAAAACTCTGGAGCCGATCGCTGTGCACTGATGCTCTGCCAAGATCGACAATGGCAAGTGCGGGCGATCGCTACGTGGGAACACATTAGCCTGCAAACGGAACCCCTAGAGAACAATCCCACCGTTCCCGTTAAATTAATCCACTATGTAAAAAATACCCTAGCAGCAGTTGTCATCGATCGCCTCAAAACTGATCTGCCTGTGATTGACGATTATTTACAGCACCACCAACCGGCGAGTTTGCTGGGTTTGCCAATTCTAAATCAGGGGAATTTGGTCGGCATTTTGTATCTAGAAAATCGGATCACCAGTGGAGTGTTTAGTCGCGATCGCCTCCTCGTGCTGAATTTTCTCTCTAGTCAAGCGGCGATCGCTCTGGAGAATGCCCGCCTCTATCACCAAGTGCAGCAGACTTTGAATGAACTTCAGCAAGCTCAGATGCAAATGATCCAAAGTGAAAAGATGTCAGCATTAGGTAATCTAGTGGCAGGGGTTGCCCATGAAATCAACAACCCCGTTGGTTTTATTGCCGGGAACCTTAATGAAGCTAATGCTGGAGTCCAAGATTTAATTGATTATTTGCAGCTATATCAAGAAAAGTTTCCTCAACCAGGAGCAGAATTGATTGAGAAAGCAGAGGAAATAGATTTAGATTATCTAGTAGAAGATTTACCCAAGATGTTGAGTTCCATGAAAATAGGGTGCGAGCGCATCAAAAACATCAGCACCTCCCTCCGCACTTTCTCTCGCGCCGATACCGCCAATAAAGTTGAGGCCAATCTCCATGAAGGACTCGATAGCACTTTGATGATATTACGCCATCGCCTGAAAGCTAGCGAAAAGCATCCTGAAATTCAAATTATTAAAGAGTACGGCAAGATTCCCAAAGTCAAATGTTATTTGGGACAATTAAACCAGGTATTTATGAATTTGCTGGCGAATGCGATCGATGCCTTAGAAGACTCCAATCAAGGACGGAATTTTGCCGAGATTCAAGGCCATCCCAATCAAATCACTATTCGGACAAAAGTAGAAAGTGAAACTGTAAAAATTTCCATCGCCGATAACGGCAATGGAATGTCGGAAGAGGTGAAAAATCGGATTTTTGACCATCTATTTACCACTAAAGACGTTGGAAAAGGAACTGGGTTGGGACTGGCGATCGCGCGTCAAATTGTAGAAGAAAAACACGGCGGAAAACTGAGTTGTTTTTCTACACCGGGAGAAGGAACGGAGTTTGTTATTGAGATTTTAATTGATTGAAGGTTAGTAGTCAGTTGTCAGTTGTTGGTTGTTAGTTGTTGATCGATATTATTAATCTCTCTCTTCTCTTCCTCTGCGTTCTCTGCGTCCTCTGCTGTTACATCATTCCGATGCCACCGGAATTTATATGACAACCAACAACTGACAACTGACTATTGCAGCGGCAAAAATACCGTCATCACCTCACCCTTTTGGGGCCGCTGGCGAATTACCAACTTCCCGCCAGCAGCCCGAAATAAATTCTTAGTCACACTCAAATTTAAACTCAAACTTCCCGTCTCCGGCTGCACCATCAACAAAGGCCCGATCGATCGCAAAGGACCATTCGCCTTAGCTGCAAAAGTCGATGCGCCATTACCTTCAGGTATGTGTTCCGATTCCAACTGCAACTTTAACTGATCGCCCGCCAACGTCACCTCCACCTGAATGCGACTCCCCGAGGGCAAAGTTCGAGTAAAATTCTCAATCAAATTAGTTAAAACCTGATCCAACATCGTCGGATCGCTGACTACCGCAGGCAATTTTTTCGGCACAATAACTTCCAAAGTGTGGTTGCGAACACTCGCCTGTTTTTGCCAGCGGGGAATGCTATTTTGCAGCACTTCACCGAGGGACATTGCTGTTAGCTGCACACCAGAATTTTTAGCTTGCGACATTTCCAATTCCACGGCGCGGAAAATTAAACTGAAGCGATCGATCTGAGCGGTACACTCAGCATCAATCATTTCCAAACGCTTGACCACTACGGCATCGAGTTTGGGTCGCTTCAGCAACAATCGAGTCAGCGTGCGAATAGTAGCCAAAGGAGTGCGGACTTCGTGGGCGATCGCCTGTAGCAATTCCACCTCTTTAGTAGCGAGAGGAATTGGAGATTTGCAGTTGATATCTGTAGCCGATAACTTGTGATGTCTGTGGTTCAAACCATCATCAATTCTTTCATCCTTTATCCGGCCTGCTTCATCTTTCCCAACCGGCAAATTATGCAACAGCAAGCGGCTGAACTGCATCACTGTTTGATAATTGGGAGCAACAGGTAAAAACTGCTCAAACAGTGCGTCTAATTTACTAGAATTATTAGTTAATGGGCTAACTGGCAAAGTGAATCCGCCGTCAGAATTGGCAAGCAAACTGTCGCTTTCAGTCACCCGACGCCGCAAAACCTCCCAAGCTTTAGCCACTACTTGCGGATCGAAAGAAAATAGAAAAGCCGGAATTCCTGCAGGATTTTCACCCAAAACCATCACTAGGCTAAAACTAGCAGTTAAAACCAAACAAAACTGCTCGTTGGCTAAGGGATCGCCACTTGCCAAAGCCAAAGCCGGGGCCGCCGCCGGCACAGATATTTGCACCTCAGCCGCCGGCATTAAAGCTAAAGTTTGTCTAGCACGAAAAGACCACAAAGCTGCATCGTTGTCGGGAATACTGGTAAAAATCCAATTGGCAAAGCCGTTGGCCCTCTCAGGGTCAGTCAAAACGGAAGACGGGCCCGACAAAACCAATCCCTGACAGGAACTGGGGATTGTCGATCGACCATTTGCTCGATCGGCATCTGTTTTTTGTCCGGGTTTTTGCCGATCGAGCATTTGATTCAAAGCTGCGATCGCCCCGTACCATTCCTGTTCAGCTTTCAGCCGAGAAGCCCCACGGCTTGCAGGACACCGATGGCGGTTGTTTTCTCCCGCCAACTTAGCATCAAAGAGACTCAGGTCATTTTCTTGGCCTTCGGAGGCTAAAATTTCGCTTATTGTCGGTAAAAAGTAAGTATTCACAGTTATAAACCCACCTTCGGAGGCCTGAAGGGTGAAGTATTTATGTATAGGAAAGTTCAGGAGTTAGGAGTCAAGCACCAGCACGATTGAAAAATCCCGCATAATTTCTTGCACCTTCCTCCTAACTCACAGGATATCCACATTTATCAACTAACGATATTGGCAGAACCGTACCAATAAGTCGCAATCTCCGCGCTTGGGGCGATATTTTGCACGATCGCCCTGACAAAAGTGCAAAATGAAGTAAGTTAAACACCGCGCTTTCCTTATGCCCACCTCGATCGCCGACTCGAAAAATCTGCTGTCAGACTTAATGGCCCGCTACCGCCACCAAGTCGATTATCTGGCAATTCGACTGGAAGAAGCCGAAGGCACCGACATCCTGCTGCGGGGCGAAAAAATTGAAACCCTCAGCGAAGGAGTCTCAATTGGCGGCCAAGTCAGAGCTTGTCACAAAGGCGGCTGGGGCTTTGCCAGTTTTAACCGACTTTCCACCCTCGCCGAAAGAATCGAAGAAGCCATCGCCGCGGCCCAACTGATCGGCGAAGAAGAAACGATTCTCGCGCCAGTTACCCCAGTACAAGACATTTGCTTGCTGCCGCTGACAGGAACAGACCCCCGTCTGGTTCCCCTAATTGACAAAAAGCAATTGTGCGATCGCTACGCGGCCATTCTCCGCAGCATTGACCCCCGCATCGCCACCATCTCCGTGCGTTACGGCGACAGCACCCAGCGCATCATCCTCGCCACCTCCGAAGGCACCATGCTCGAACAAGGTTGGGCAGACATGGAAATGCGCTTTGCCGCCACAGCCCGCAGCGGGGAAACCGTACAAACCGGCCGCGAAACCACTGGTTCCCGCAAAGCTTACGAAGACTTAACCGATCTCGATGTTCAAGTTCGCAGCGCCGCGCAGAGAGCCGTAGATTCCCTAGCCTTACCCCCCGTCCAAGGCAACACCTACACCGTCGTCATCGACCCAATTTTGACCGGATTATTCGTCCACGAAGCCTTCGGACACCTTTCCGAAGCCGACATGGCCTACGAAAATCCAGACATCTTGGAAATTATGACCCTCGGGCGCCAGTTCGGCCCCAAAAACTTGCAAATTTTCGACGGTGCATCGCCCGAAGGACACCGGGGGAGCTATTTCTACGACGACGAAGGCACTCCCGCGACGACGACTCAGTTAATTAAAGACGGCGCTTTAGTCGGGCGGCTGCACTCGCGGGAAACGGCGGGCAAATTGGGAGAAACGCCTACTGGCAATGCTCGCTGTTTGAATTATCATTATCCGCCGATCGTCCGCATGACGAATACTTGGATCGAACGGGGTGACACGCCAGTTGCTGACTTATTTTCTGGTATCAAAGAAGGAGTTTATGCGCGCAATTGGCAAGGCGGCATGACAAACGGCGAAATGTTTACTTTCAGTGCCGGCGAAGCTTGGATGATCCGCGACGGAAAACTCGATAATCCGGTGCGGGATGTTACTCTTTCGGGTAATGTTTTCAGCACTTTAGCTGATATTGAGGCGATCGGCGACGATTTCTACTGGGATGAATCTGGCGGCTGTGGCAAGGCAGGGCAAAGCGGTTTGCCCGTCGGCTGTGGCGGCCCGAGTTTGCGGATTCGCGATGTCGTTGTTGGTGGCGAAGCTGCGGAAGAAGATTAAAGCTGCAAAAGTTAAAAAAAAAAGGTAAAGCGCCAGATTCATACTCCCGCTTTACCTTTCTTTATTTTTTGAGTGCAACATTTCGCGCCCGTTTGTGGTGTCTGATATTTTGAGGATATTGGGCAAAAAAACCGGAATAGCCAAAAATTATGTCTGGAGTCGTCAAATACGGCTAAAAAATCGGTTTTTTGGTACGCAGTACGTAAGTCCCCAATTAAGGGCTCGAAATCTTCAATTTTTCTCTTCTTCTCCCAATTTTATATTCTCCCATCATCCCCTTAATTCCCTGCAATTATCGCTTTTTTCGGCTTTATCTCCCGGCGCCTCGTGGTGGCGGCTCATCTTTACCGGTATCTGCGTCAAAGGTCGGAGTGCCAGGTAGAGTGGTTAAAATTTCTGGAGTAGGGTTGTCTTGATCAAAAAAGGTCGATCGAGTTTCTAAGCTTTGAGCGTTAACTGCGGTGCCGCTCAGTAAAAGGCTTGACATCAGGATGGAAGAGTAAACGCGCATCATAAATTTTGGTGTTTGTATTTTCCCCCTCTTGATACGCAGTCTCTACTCTGCTATCAGGATAAAAAAAATAATTGTGACGAAATCATCCATTAGTAAGTGACGGGCCCTACAATTTTTTTTATTGGTGGTTAAAAGCTGGTGAAATCCATACTCTAGCTCGCTTGTTCGCTGGTAATTTCTAGTTCTCTGCTACTGGCGGGCAACCAGCCGAATTCAAGACCATGTTCAAAAAAATAATGCTACTCTTCTATGGCTATATTCCCAACCCTGGTAGTTATAAATCATTCCCCAATCTAAAATCTAAAATCTAAAAGAGTATCACCCCTGGAATTCTCTTGAAACAGTCTTCCAACAAGGAAACACAAACCGCTAATTGTAAAGTTTTACTACTTTTATGATTAACTTCATAATTTATTGATGTGAAGCGGCAACCCGGGGATTAAAGACACAACATGAGAGTACCGAGGCGCGCCCTCAGCACCTTACATATAAATATCTTGGTGAATGAGATTTCTTAAAGCGGGCAATGCCTAATTTTTTACATTAACTTCATAAATGATTGCTATTGTATTTTTAAATAAATTGTGAAGCTCTTATTTTTTCTGATCTTTTCTGACTTTTCTGATTTTGCTTTGTGACAAGAGGGCTTACGCGCCACTCCGAAGGAGGAGTCGAAAGCGGTTGGGGAAAAAAGCCCGTTCACAAAATCGTGGAGTCAATCTTCAATCTCAACTCTCAAATCGAACTGGCCCGCAGAAAGTATAAAAACCTGGTTTTAAAACCGCTATCGCGGAGTCAATCTCAAATATCAAATCTCAAAGCGACTGACTTGCACATCTACCTGCAGGAATAGCGCGTCGAGGGTTGACGAATTGTCCAAAATAACATCAGCTTGTTGACATTTGTGAGCTAGTGGCAACTGGGCGTTAATGCGGGCATTAGCTCGATCGTAACTCAAGCCGTCTCGTTGCATTAGTCGTTCTAACTGCACTTCGGGTGAACAGTACACCACCCAAATTTCGGTACACAAGTCAGTCATATTAGCTTCAAACAGCAGCGGCACTACCAAAACCAAAGTCAACGTGTCAGTCGGGGCGCAGAAACCGGGTTTTTTTTCAACAATACTTCGTTCTAGCTTTTGATGAGGGTGAAAAAACCCGGTTTCTTGAGTCTTTGTACCTAAATTCTGTGTGTCCTGGGATACCAAACTCGATGCAGCAATGCAGCTTTGAGTTTCCTCAACTAATCGGTGGCGCACGTAAGGGTGAATCTGTTGTTCCAACCACTGCCGCTCGTCTGCGTTACAAAAAATAATACTTCCCAACTCGGACCGATTTAAATTGCCGTCCGGGAGCAAAATACCCGCGCCGTATCGTTTTACAATAGAGTCAAGTATTGGCGAACCGGGGTTCACAGCTTCGCGCGCGTAAATATCGGCATCTAAAATCGGAAATCCACAGGCATCTGCCAGATAATTAGATATAGCGGTTTTACCGGTGGCGATACCCCCAGTTAAACCAATCAGACGGACAATTCGATCGCTCATAATTTTATCTGTTGAAAATTCCTGTGTTTCGACACTTACTGTCAGTCTTTGCTATGTTGGTGACACAATCAAATTTCGACTTAAAATTTAAGATTTGCGATCGAGAGTTCGCGTTAGGAAGTGTCAGCATTGGGGTGCGATCGACTCTTTTTTACCTAAAATCTCAATTTTAAACTCGAATTAAGGTCTAGACCGAGGCAAACTTATGAATGCTCAACGTGCTGTGCGGTCGATTCTGGCAGCAATTCCCCTTGCTGGATTTTTGATAGTAGATTTTTTGCCCAACCTGGTTTTCCTCCAAGAAAACAGCAAAGGATGGGTACTCGTGGCAATTTATCCCCAATCTCAAATTGCTGCGGCACAATCTATTATTCCAGCCCCAGACGGCACCGGAACCGCTGTCACCGCCCCAGGTACAGGGTCGCCCCCTCGCTACGACATTCAAGGCGGCACTACCTCCAAAGACGGAGCAAATTTGTTCCACAGTTTTACTCGGTTCGGTCTGAATTCTGGCGAAACTGCCAATTTCATCTCCAACCCAAGCGTTAAAAATATCCTCGGCCGTGTTGTCGGGGGCGACGCTTCCTTAATTAACGGTCTAATTCAAGTTAGTGGCGGCAATTCTAATTTGTTGCTGATGAATCCCGCAGGCATCATCTTCGGAGCAAATGCGCGACTCGATGTGTCCGGGTCTTTTTTTGCTACCACCGCTAGCGGTATCGGTTTTGACAACGGCTGGTTCAACGGTACAGGGGCGAACGACTACGCCACTATAGTCGGAGCGCCGAATGCTTTTGTTTTTGATTCACAGCCGGCGAGTATTGTCAATGCTGGTAACTTGGCTGTCGGAACCGGGCAAAATTTGACTTTGCTGGGTGGTACGGTGATCAGTACGGGCAAACTTTCAGCCCCGGGCGGTCAAATTACTGTGGCGGCTGTCCCGGGCCAAAATTTGGTGCGGTTCAGTCAAAACGGACTTTTGCTGAGTTTAGAAGTTTCTCCAGCAGCCGGAGTGTCGGGTTCGGAAGCTCTTCCCTTCTCTCCCCAGAGTTTACCTGCACTGCTTTCGGGCCCCGGCGTGGCTAACGCTACGGGTATAACTACGAACGCTCAAGGTGAAGTCGTGCTCACAGGCGGCCAAACAGTGCCTGGAGGTGCTGGAACTGCGCTGGTAGCGGGTTCTGCGGACGTGTCTACCAGGGGGGGCGCGGGAGGAAGCGTCAATGTGTTGGGCGACAAGGTAGGGCTATTGGGAGCGAAGATTGAGGCTTCGGGGCCCGACGGTGGCGGAACGGTGCGGATCGGGGGAGATTACCGAGGCGAGGGAACTGTGCCGAATGCCAGGATGACTTACGTGGATGGCAAAAGTTCGATCGCCGCCAACGCAACTGAATCAGGCAACGGCGGCAGAGTTTTGGTGTGGGCTGACAACACAACAGCATTTTTGGGCAGCATCAGCGCCACTGGCGTTTCTACAACGGGAACCGCAGGTGTTGGCGGGTTTGTGGAAGTGTCGGGGAAGCAAAGATTGATTTTTAACGGTACTGTTGATACCTCTGGGACAAACGGTTTGGGGACTTTGCTGTTAGATCCAGACAATATCTTAATTACAGATTCCCTAAAAACTGCGGACGATGCGGCAATTATTGCCAACAATAATATTTTGGCAACAGGAACGCCACCTGGATCGGAAAAGAATTCTGAGCCTTCGCTGACAATTTCGGCTAGAGCTTTGGAAAGTATGTCGGCTACGTCAAATGTGGTTCTCGAAGCGCTCAATGATATTACAATTGCTGATTTGGCGGACAATCAGTTGAGCTTTCAAGCAACTACTGGTTCGGTAACATTGAGAGCAGATGCCGATCGCAATGGTGCGGGTGCTTTCTCGATGAATTCTGGAGATACAATTAGCACGGCTGGCGGTGCGATCGCCATTTCGGGAAGTCAAATTACTGCGGGCAATTTGTCGAGTAACGGCGGAAATATTAGTTTGATTAGTCCGAGTTCGACTGTTGCCAACAATATTTCTTCATCCAATCCTAACACTGGCAGCAGCGGAAATATTTTGCTCGAAGGCCTGAACGTAACGGCCCAAAAAATTGATGCCAGCGGCCGGGAAGCGACGGGAAATGTAACTGTGACGGCTCGGAATGTTCTCGGAGTTACCTCGATCGCAGGGGGTTCGGGAAACATTACTTTGACTGGTAATGAAATAAATTTTAAAGGCGAGAAAAATTCAGTCAGCGGTACTGGATTTTTGGTACTGCAACCTTGGAGTCCAGGTCAAAATATTGCGATCGGCGGTTCTGGAGATGTCGGCACTAATATTTATTTGAATCTGACGGCAAGCGACCTCGGAAGTTTGGAAAATGGGTTTGCTGGAATTACGATCGGCCGCAGCAACGGTATCGGTTCAATTCTGATTGCCAACGATTTCACATTTTATGATCCGCTAATTATTCAATCGCCAGCGGGTTTGGGAACAATCACTACCACAAGTTCCCTGAGAGGGGCAGACAATGCCTCAATTACTCTCAAAGCTGACGGCAATATCCGTACCGGAAATATCACTACCAACAATCAGGAAATTCGCATCGTCAGCACCGCAGGCAATGTCACAACCGGTCAGCTACTTACTGGAACTGGCCGCACTATCAACACTTCTGTCAATTCTTCCCAAGATATAGGCAATTCGGCGGGAGATGTTAGTGTTACCGCACAGGGCACGGTGAGTACAGGGGCGATCGACACGAGGGGCGATGGCGCGGGGAATGTGACGCTGACGGGGCGCAATGGAGTCACTGCGGGGGCGATCGAAGCTGGCGGCTCGAAAACACCGGGAAATATTACTTTAACCGGCAACGCTATTGACTTGACGGGTGACAAAAATTCGATCGCCAGCAACGGCAATCTGGTGCTGCAACCGGCTGATCCGAGTCAAAATATTATAATTCAAGGTTCTGGCGATACAGAAGCTCTGAAATTGACTGCTGCTGAATTGAACACTTTTCGGAATGGGTTTGCTTCGATCACGATCGGTCGCGCTGACGGTAGCGGTGTGATCTCGATTGGTTCTCCAGTGCCAAATTCAACGCCAAATTCAACGCCAGTGGCGGTGACATTTCAAGATCCGACGACTATTCGCTCGCCATCGGGCAGCGGCGCGATCGTGGGAACGGGTGCGATCGTCGGCACTGATAACGCCACGATCTCTCTGATGGGCGGTACTGTAGCCGTCGGAGACGTTACCTCGACTGCGGGGATTAACATCACTAGCAGTCAAGGCAAGTTGACTGCTGGTACGGTTTCATCTCGCTCAACTTCCGGGGTGGCGGGCCCTATCAATATTCGCAGCGCCGGTGCGGTAGAAACCGGCAACATCGATGCTTTTGGTGCCAGAAGCGGGGGAGATATTTCGATTGCGGCACCGGGCCGGATCGTTACAGGGGTGATCAACTCGAGTTCGCAATCGGGAAGTGCGGGTTCGAGCCAAATTGTCGGGCAGAAAGATGTTGAAGTTGTTTCGATCAAAGCTCGTGGCAATACGGGTGGCGATGTGGCAATCGAGGCGGGGGGAGCGTTTCGGGCTGCGGGAACAGGAACGGCTGCTGAGCGTGCCCAGGTCAGCATTTCTACAGACGGGCTGGCTCAATCGGGTTCACAGACGCTGCTGCAAAGCACTTGCTCGTCGGGAACCTGCACGGTGGCAACTGTTGGGACGGGAAACTTGAAGTCGAACACTGCCACCTCCTCAACTGCGATCGGGCCGCTGGCGATCGTGCCGAGTCCGGCACCAACTACCAGCGTGGAACTGAAAACTACAGCCAATTCTCAACAAATTGTGACTCAGGTGAGTCTCGGCCCCGCAGCGTCGGTGCCAAAGAGCAGTAACGCAAATGTCTCGCCAGAACCTGCTGCTGTCCCTGTTGAGGCTCAGTCGAACGCGACTGCGGCCAGCCCGGTACTGCTGTCGTCGTCGGTGTTACAAGACAATTTGGCCACGCCTGCGACGACAGAAAACGCCAGCGTGACCACAACTCCCCAGAAGCCGACGAGTGCGGTAACAGCAGAAAGTATCGGGAATGTGAGAGTTCCTGAGATTTCTCGATCGAGTTCGATCGCGCAAATAAATCCGATCGACGCAGTGCAGCAAAGGGATAGAACTCAGGGCCGGGAATTTGAACGTTACTTTGGGAGTAATCTCACTGAAAAGTCAGTCACGCAGCAAAGTATTCGAGATACTCTTAGCAGCGTCAATCAGTTGACTGGGGTTAAACCCGCGATCCTTTACGTATGGGCAAAAGACAAACATTTAGAACTTGTGTTGTTATTGCCAGACGGCAAAAATGTTTTTAAAAGCGTGCCTGTAAGCCGCGAGACAGTGCTGCAAGTTGCTAAAGAATTCACTAATGCTATCAGAAGTCCCAGGAGATTGAATGCTGCTGATTATAAGGAATCTGCCGAGGAACTTTACCAGTGGTTAATTGCACCGCTGCAACCGGAATTGGATGCTAATAAGATTGATACTTTAGTGTTTTCGATGGATGTCGGTTTGCGAACTTTGCCTTTGGCTGCTCTTTACGACGGCAAGCAGTTTTTGGTAGAAAAGTACAGTTTGGGGCTGATTCCGAGTTTGAGTTTAACTGATACTCGCTATGCCGATGTTAAGGGTTCTGAAGTGTTAGCGATGGGTGCGTCGAATTTTCCTGCCAAATACGATCAAAATCCTTTGCCTGCGGTGCCGTTGGAAATATCGACAATTGTGGGCAAGATTTGGCCGGGTTCGTCTTTTCTCAATGAAGCTTTTACTTTGGCAAATTTGAAGCACAAGCGCAATCAACCGCAATACAAAATTATTCATTTAGCTACTCACGGCGATTTTCAGCCTGGGGGGGCGGAAAATTCTTACATTCAGTTTTGGGATACTAAGTTGCGGTTGAATCAGTTGGATCAGTTGAAGCTATCTAACCCGCAGGTAGAGTTGTTGGTTTTGAGTGCGTGTACTACGGCGGTGGGAGACGAACAAGCTGAGTTGGGGTTTGCGGGGTTGGCGGTGCACGCGGGGGTAAAATCGGCTTTGGCGAGTTTGTGGTATGTCAGCGATGTCGGTACTTTGGGGCTGATGACTGAGTTTTACCAGCAGTTGCGTACAGCGCCGATTAAGGCTGAGGCTTTGCGGCAAGCGCAGTTGGCGATGTTGCGGGGAGAAGTGCGGTTACAAGACGGTTATTTGGTGCGATCGGGCAACAATCAAGCTCTGCCTTTACCGTCGGAGTTGACCACCCGGGGCGATCGAAATTTGTCGCATCCTTATTATTGGGCCGCTTTTACCATGATCGGTTCGCCGTGGTAATTCTGAAGGAAGAACGTGCGATCGCCCAAAAAACTGGGACAGAACAAGCCGCAAAACTCGGAGGATGGAAATACCTAAAAAAGTGCGGTAACTCACACCAGAGACCGCGACCTCAACATCGAAAACGGGATAAAATGGAACAAGAAAAATTAAAATAAACTCGACTGCTAGCGCCATAAATGTTGCTGGTATACAAGTCTTTACTAAAACCTTTAGCCCGGATAAATTATGATAATTCGATAAAAAAGTTTCGATTACCAAAAAACAATCGCTTTTGGTTATCAAGCCATAACGCTCGCCGGAGAGAATAAACTCATTGGGAACCACGCTTTCTCCGTTTTAGTCTAGCATTCTTAACAAAATTTCATAAGGCTCTAATGATTGGTTAGAGGTAATAGAGCCAATCTTTTGGGAGTAGAGATAAAAACGATTGGTTTCTAATGCACGGCTGATGTTGGAAATCAACTGCCTCTCACCACGTTGTGTAATTATATTAGTTCGCCATCGTCTAGACGATAAACATGAACACAGTTGCGACCTTTGCCTTTGGCAGCATAACAAGCTACATCAGCCGCCCGCATAACATCCATCAAATCTTGGCTGGCTTGGTTAATGGCAACAACTCCAATACTGACCCCGATGATAAAGGTTTTACTATCCCAAAAAAACTGAAACTGATGCACTAGGTCTTTGAGGTTTTCCGCAATCTGAGCTGCTTTAGAGAGGGGACATTTAGTAAGCAAAAGACCAAATTCATCCCCTCCCAAGCGAGCCAGTGTGTCATTAGCGCGGACTCCCTTTTGTAAAAGTGTAGTGATTTGGCGCAGTAGCTCATCGCCAGCACAATGACCGGCGGTATCGTTAACGACTTTGAACTTATCTAAATCTAAATAACAGAGAGCGTGCTGCTGATTGCTATCTTGAACAGAGGCGATCGCCTCCATTAGTCGCTGCTCAAATGCTCGACGGTTGATTAAACCCGTCAGAGCATCGTGACTGGCTTCCCAAGAGAGTTGACGAGCAAGATTGCGCGATTCGGTAACATCATGAAAGACGATGACTGCCCCGATAATTTGACCTTGGCGGTCTCGAATCGGTGCTGCTGAGTCCTTAATGGGATACTCCGTCCCATCGCGGGCAATGAGAATAGTATCCTTAGCTAAGCCCACAATTCGCTTCTCCAACAGAGCCTTGTCGATCGGATTCTCTACTGGCTTTCGCGTTACTTCATTGACAATTTCAAAGACTGTAGACAGGGGGAGTCCCTTAGCCTCATGAGCCTTCCAGCCTGTCAGTTGCTCAGCGATAGGATTGAAAAATCGCACATTACCTTGAGCATTGGTAGTAATAACTGCATCACCAATCGATTGGAGAGTCACTTGAGCGAGTTCTTTTTCGGCAAAGAGGGACGCTTCGAGACGTTGGCGTTCTTCCATTTCTCTCAAGAGACGTAAATTCTGCTCTTGGAGGCTTTGTTGCAAGCGTCGGATGGTTAGGTGAGTTTCGACACGAGCTAATACTTCTTCGACTTGAAACGGCTTAGCAATATAATCTACGCCACCAACCGCCAGCCCCTGAACCTTATTGAAAGTTGCATTGAGAGCACTCAAAAAAATTATCGGAATGCCTGTGGTTTGCTCGTCAGATTTTAATTGTTTACAAACTTCATAGCCATCCAAATCGGGCAATTTAATGTCGAGTAAAATTAGTTCCGTCGATGGCGATTGGGCGGCTCGAAGCGCCATTGCGCCTGTTGTGACACTGCGAACTTTATAACCATGTGCGCTCAAAGTACGGCTGAGAAGACGCAGGTTATCCGGCAGATCGTCAACAATTAAAATATTGCCTCGGTTGTTGGTAGCTGGATCGCTAACTCTATCGCTAGTTCTATCGATAATCCTACTCCTTTCCATAGTTTCTTGCCAGAGGACTATAAGCCTATGAATAAGAGTATAGTTGAATTATTAGGTTATAAACTCACTTTACGCAGAAAGAAGTCCTGCGCTCGCAGGGTTCTAGGACTGGCACAGTGGCACAGCCCCTACAAAATCTGACTTGTTGAGGTAGGATCTTCCCCCGTGATTGCCCTTCTTCGTTTCGCGTAACATCAGGAGAACCTTTTTTCCCCAGCCGATTTATGAACAACCACATTTCTTACAGGGCAAGTCTACTCCTCATTGCGATCGGATGTCTCGTGCTGCTAGGTTGGCAATTTGACATCTCCCTACTCAAAAGTGGTTTTTCGGGTAAGACTTCGACCATGAAGCTGGCAATGGCAGAACTCAATCGCTAAGCACTTCAGCACTCATGAATAATGCAGGTTAGATATGATTACACAATTTTTTGAAAATGGAGGATTCATTCCTCATGGTCACTGCTATCTCTGGCAAACAAACTTAGTAGGATTACATATTTTATCCGATGGTTTAATTGCTTTAGCTTACTACTCCATCCCAATCATGCTAATCTACTTTGTGCGACAGCGCCAAGATACTCCATTTCAGAAAGTATTTTTGCTGTTTGGCGCCTTCATAATTGCCTGTGGTACAACTCATATCATGGAAATTTGGACGCTTTGGTTTCCTACTTATTGGCTTTCGGGAGGACTTAAAGCTATTACTGCTCTGATTTCTATATATACTGCATCTGAGCTAGTCTTGTTAATTCCATCAGCCTTAGCTTTACCTAGTCCAGCTCAACTTATTGCGGCAAATCAAGCCTTAGAGAAGGAGATCAACGAGCGCAAGCGGGCTGAAAACGAACGCAAACAAATTGAGGTGGCTTTACGAAACAGTGAAGAGCAGTTTCGCAATGCGTTTGAAAATGCGTCAATTGGAATGGCGATCGTTTCACTTGATGGGCGCTGGGTTAAAGTCAATCCTGCCTTATGTCAGATTCTTGGCTACTCCTCAGAAGAGTTGTTAGCGTTAACTTTCCAAGATATTACCCATCCTGACGATTTAGACCTGGATCTTAGTTATGTACATCAGCTATTAGCAGGAACTATTTCAACTTTCCAAATGGAAAAACGGTATTTCCATAAACAAGGGCATATAATTTGGATTCTTCTTGATGGCTCGCTAGTACAAGATGAACAGGGAAAGCCACTACATTTTATTGCTCAGATCCAAGAAATTACGGCTCGAAAAGAAGCTCAAAAGACGCTAGAGCTTCAGAGTGTTATTATGCATAATATGGCAGGTGGAGTGTGTTTAATTAAAGCCTCAGATCTCACGCTCGTCTACACCAATCCCAAATTTGACGCTATGTTTGGCTACCCAAATAACGAACTCGTAGGTCAACCCGTTGGTGTCTTGAATTATATCGATACAGACGTTACACCAGACGCCAGCGTTCTAGATATTGTCACTCAAATTGATCAGAACGGAGAAGCACAATATGAAGTCTACAATAAGAAAAAAGATGGAAGACTTTTTTGGTGCAGAGTTCATACGTCTAGGTTTGAGCATCCTGAATACGGAACTGTATATGTTGCCGTTCAGGAGGATGTGACAGATCTGAAACAAGCTGAGCAAGCTTTGCAGGCTACCACAAATCGCCTCAACTTTCTCCTGAACTACAGCCCCGTCGTTATTTTTAGCTGTAAACCTGATGGCGATTATCGAGCAACGTTCATCAGCGAAAATGTCAAAGAGGTATTGGGCTATGAAAGCATGGCGTTTTTAGAAGATGGTGAATTTTGGGTGCATAACTTACACCCAGATGATCTAGAACGAGTGCTTAATGGCTTAGCCAATCCATTCGTCAATGATTTTTATTTCCATGAATACCGTCTTCGTCGCTCAGATGGGGTTTATCGCTGGATACTCGGTCAACTCAGACTAATTCGAGATCGTGCAGGTAGACCAGTGGAAATGTTGGGATATTTAATTGACATTAGCGATCGCAAACAAGCCGAGTTGGAACTTAAGCAAGCTAAAGAAGCAGCAGAAACAGCAAACCGAGCCAAAAGTATGTTCCTGTCCAATATGAGCCACGAACTCCGTACTCCTCTCAATGCTATTTTGGGATTTACGCAATTGATGAGTTACGATCCTGTTTTGACTCCCGAACTCCAACAAGATCTGGCGATCGTCAATCGTAGCGGCACACATCTATTGGAATTGATTAACGACATTTTAGATTTATCCAAAATTGAGAGCGGACAGATGATACTCTCTCTTTCTGACTTTGACCTAAAATTTTTGCTGATTTCTCTTGAAGAAATGTTGCAAGTTAAAGCCCAATCCAAAGGGTTGAAGCTAATTGTCGAGCGAGAACCAAATCTGCCCCAATTTGTGCATAGCGATGAGAAAAAACTGTATCAAGTGTTAGTCAATCTGCTCGGTAATGCGATTAAGTTTACTAATCAAGGAAGCGTCTCTTTACGAGTGAGCTCAGAACAGATCGACCAAACGTCCTGTCGTCTATGTTTTGAAATTGAGGATACTGGAGTGGGAATTGATCCAACAGAACTTGACAGCTTATTTAAGGCGTTCGTGCAAGCTGAAGCTGGGAATAAATTAAATCAAGGTACTGGTCTAGGTCTAGCTATCAGCCAAAGATTTGTCAAACTCATGGGTAGTCAGATTCAGGTTCAAAGCACATTGAATCAAGGCAGCATTTTTTACTTTGAACTTGAGGTAAAGTTACCTCAAGCAGTCTCTCTTGCCTCAGAATTGCTTAAACAAAGAGTGATTGGTATAACTCCAGGACAACCAACTTACCGCATCCTTGTGGTTGAAGATGTAGAGGAAAATCGCCGCTTATTGGTCAAACTCCTTACCTCAGTCGGTTTTGAGGTCCGGCAAGCAACACAGGGAGTTGAAGCACTATCCCTGTGGGAAAGTTGGTCCCCACACCTGATTTGGATGGATCTACGAATGCCGATTATGGATGGTTACATAGCTACTAAACGCATTAGAGAACACCCTCATGGACAAGAGACTGTCATTATTGCTTTAACTGCCAGTGCTTTTGAAGACGAGCGAGAGAAAGCTCTTATGGCTGGTTGTGACGACTTTATGAGCAAGCCATTTCAGGAAAGGCTCGTCTTTGACAAACTCGCTCAACACTTGGGAGTAGAGTACATCTACACAGTTGTAGGAAAAGATTCCCAAAAACTATTTGTTGATTATTTATCTCCAGAAGATCTAGCTGTGATGTCCTCTCAGTGGTTAGAAGAAATGTATCAAGCTGCCTACTATGTTGATCCTGAAGTCATGAACGAGCTAATCAAACAAATTCCCGCCTCTAAATCAACCCTTTCCCGTGCGCTAATGGATTCGGTCAATAACTTTAACTATGACCAAATTATCGAGTTAATTCGACCTCTCCTCCCGAAGCCTGTTTAGTTATAGAGTTTAAGGACAAAGAAGGTAGAGTGATCTAAGGAGTGGCTATATCTCGAATAAACCTCTCCAATAATTACCTCTCTTTACCAGCTTGGTTTGGTGCGGGTACATTAAAGGCTCGGCAGCCATAAACCAACGCTTAAATCAGGGTTTTAACGGTTCAGTAATAATACCAAATCCCGGTTAATTATCCCATTTCTAGATGAAAAATAATTCCCTAAGTGTTATTCTAACACACCAAAACTTTGGATGAATTTTGAATAACAACTGTCACCAACTGTAGTAAGTATGCCGTAACTAGGTTTGTCCGGGTTGGGATTTGCCAGCATATAAGCTAAGAGTTACGCCAAGCCGCTTCGCTCGAAAACGAAAGGAGTTTCGATTCTATTATCATCAGCCACAACTGCTCTTTTAAGACTAAAGTGTCGATGCTGCCTTTGATGATAACGCCTTCATCTTATTCGGAAAATTCGACGAATTTTTTTTGTTTAATGTAGAAAGGATGCAGATCAAACTCGGCGACAAATAACAGCGGAGAGGCGATAAAGAAACTGATGGTTTTTTCCAGCATTGGCGGATACTCTAGCTTGAAGTAACCCGCTTTAATCTAATCTAGCTGTCGTTTTTGAAAGTGGGTGATTTCTGGCAATTCGTCTTGCCATTCTCTGAAAAATTGGTCGTGTGTGACAAGTTGCAGGTCAAAAAGTGTTTTTAATTATTCTCATGTGACATTTGTAGCTGGAATTGTTTGAAATATAATTCTAGCCTGTTAATTTTATGGCTACTTATAATTTTATCAAATTTCCAGCTAATATTATGTCCGCTGGAATGATAATAAAAAGAGTTCGTAGTGAGGAGCCAGAGTCCTGATCCAACTCGATAGGGCTTCCCTTCCTCACTACGAGATGGTAACGGTTATTTTATTAAAGATGATATAATAAGTCAAAATTTAATTCTGCTAATTCCAAATTTTTTGCAAATTGAGAACAAATCCCGGCAAAACATTTTCCCCAGAAAGAGTGAGAGGAGATTGTAAAACTTCCACATCTTGACCGGGGCGATAAATTTCAACTTCCCGTTTTTTGCGGTTAATCAGCCAACCCAAACGGCAGCCATTTTCCATATATTCTTGCATTTTTTCCTGAGTCTTTTTCAAGCTGTCAGTTGGGGAGAGAATTTCCACAGCAAAATCGGGACAAAGCGGGATGAATTTTTCTCTTTGTTCGGGCGTTAAAGCTTCCCAGCGCGATTTTTCTACCCAAGACGCATCGGGAGAGCGATCGGCTTTATTGGGCAGAGTAAATCCTGTGGAGGAATTAAAGGCTTCACCAAGTTGGGTTTGTTCGTTCCAAAGTCCAATCTGTAAGTTAAATTTTGAGTTGCTTCTTCCCGTTTCTCCTCCGGTTGGTGGCAGGACAATTAATTCTCCGTTGGCATTCCGTTCGAGTTTTAATTCCGGGTTTTCTTCACACAGTTGATAAAACTGTTCGGAAGTTAGTTGGATAAGGGAATTGAGGTTTAAGGTGATAGCAGTCATTGTTATTTACCTGCTGTTTGTAGGAACTACATTAAGAATTAAAAATGGGATTAGTCATTTTTAATTCTTAATTATTAACTTCTAATTCTACTGCAATTGCTTGATTCTGTTGAGCGCGTCTTGATAGGCGCTGGTTCTTCCGCCTTGTTTGTAAAGTTCTGCTGCTTTTTGAAAGTCGGCAATTGCTTTCGGTTGGTCTTTGTTGTCCAGGTAAGCTAAAGCTCGGTTGTAGTAGGCGTCGGCAAAACCAGGATTAGCTGCGATCGCCAGCGTGTATGCTTGAATAGCAGTGGAACCGCGTGTGGGTTCGACTTGGGCCAAGCCGGCGGTGATGAAAGTGCGGGCATTACCGATATTAAAATACAATTCAGGGGTATATTTGGGCTTGAAAGCGAGTGCTCTGTTAAAATCCGCGATCGCCTCCCAAGCCTCTCCTTGATCTAACAGTGAAAGTCCTCGAAAATAATAAGCTTGGGCGTCTTGGGGATTGGCGGTGGATACGGGGCCTTGAGTTGCGGGAGTATTGTCTACTTTCAAGTCAGATTTGTTGATTCCCGCCGCCACTAGCTTGGCGATAAATGTATTGATTGGAACTGCTGCGTTAAATCCGGTTTTAATCGGGGCGACTTCGCCGGAACTGGTTTGAGCAAAACCGAATTCCCCTTGTCCGTGTAAACCGATGACTCGGGCTTCGGAGTCAAAAACTGGGCCGCCACTCATTCCGCTCCAAGTTACGGCCTGATACCGCAAAGTGTAACCTTCCGGGCGGTGGCCCGGGCGGCTGGTAACGAGTCCGGGAGAGAGTTCGGGTTCTCGTTCAGCGCCGAAAAGTCCGCCCGTAGCCGGATAGCCGTAAACGAAGATTTGAGTGCCGATGACGGCTTGATCGGAATCTGCGATCGTCGCGACTGGATATTCTTCGGGGCTTTCAAATTTGACTACGGCTAAATCCGGGTCCGTTTCGGCGGTTTGCAAACGGGTGACTGCTGTTGCTTGATAGTTTTTGCCGATCGACGTACGAACGGTGTATTTCACGTCTGCTTTTTCTACGACGTGATTGACTGTTAAAACTGTGTAAGTTTTGCCGTTTTTGGCAATAATTACGCCAGAACCGTCTCCTATGGAACTGTTAATTTGTACTGTCAGCGGCCCGGCAATGCTGGCAACTTCTTGGGGGGTTTTGGCGATCGCGGGTTGGCTGATAACTATGGTTAAGGCTGCGGTAGTTCCTGCTAGCAGGGTGGTTAAGGTGTCGTAACGAGAAAAATTTATATTCATGGCTATTGCTAATTTGTAGTTGGGTAGCGGGATTTGCGGGAGAAAGGGCGATCGGCGGTTTGTGCTTTTTTCTGTGTAGTTTTATTACTGATTTGACGCAAAGGATCTCGGCTTTGTTCTTTAGTGATAATTTTACTCGCTTTTTTGTTCCTCGATTCCCTTTTTCCCTGTAGGGTGCTGATGGGCGCACCTTACTTAATCTCAATGAACGCTGCCCAACTTACTTATTAAAACTAAACAATACATGACTCAAACTCGGTGCTTAATTGTTCCTTAGTCATCGTTCCCCGCGCGACTCGCATGACTAAATCATATGCTCGATCGTCCGTCAAATTCAGAGTGCAACCATTTAAACGCAAAAAGGTATCTGTCACTGCAAAAGCCGTTCGTTTATTGCCGTCAATAAAGGGATGATTCATCGCTATGTGATAGAGATAGGCGGTAGCTTGTTCGCTAATTGTTGGATGCAAAAATTGACCGCCAAAAGTTGCTTGCGGTTGAGCCAAAGCCGACTCTAACAAGCCTTCATCTCTAATGCCGGGAGTGCCGCCAAATCTCTCTATCTGTCTGGAGTGGATACTTAAAACCATACTTTTGCTGACAAAATTAGGAGTTGGCAAGGCGACGGTAAACCTCCTTTCTTTCGCGTTCTGAATCTAGATATGCCTGCCATGCTTTGGCTTCTAGTTTTTGTTGTTCTTCTTCAGTCTTTAAGGAACGGACAAATTCAAGCACTTTCAGCAGCAATGGTTCTGGTACTTGGTCGAGTTCTTGAAGAAGTTGGTCTTTTGCGGTCATGTTTCTTTCCTCCTAGTTATTTTACAACTATTTTATCCGAATTCATAAAAGTCTTGCAACCTAGAGATTGTACGCGATTATCAGTAAGGATACGGCAGTGCCGTGTCCTTACTGATAACTTTTTTTAAATGAGATTACAATAATTTTACAACCAACAGATTAGATAATCAACTACTGTTCGAGCGCACTTACAAATTTTGCTCTTCTGTAACCCATTCAACGATCGCCTCAGTCAATCCGTCTAACGTGTATTCTTTGGCTTCTACATCTAACTTACCCAATACATTCTGACAGCTTTTGGAAGTTTCCGGCCCGATGGATGCGATGCAAACGCTTTCCAACCAATCCTGAGATCGGGACAATTCCGGGCTTTGTCCTATGAGGTGACAAAAGTTCTGCACGGTTTTGGAACTGGCAAATGTTATGATATTTACGGCTTGATTTTGGAGTGCGGATAGGGCGACAGGATCGATAGTTTCGGGGCAGCAAGATTGGTAAGCTGGCACTTCTATTACTTGCGCTCCTTTGGCGGTAAATTCTTTAACTAAAACTTCTCTGCCGCCGCTTTCTACTCTCGGAAATAGGATTTTGCAGTTTTGCAAGTTATCGGGGAAGTTCTCGACTAGGGAATCGGCGATAAAGTTGGGGGGAATAAAGTCTGGTTGTAGAGAGTGCGATCGCAAACTTTCTGCTGTTTTTTTCCCGACAACTGCGATTTTAATACCAAACAGGCTGCGGGCGTCTTTGTCTTTTGCTTGTAATCGTTGAAAAAAGCAGTCTACAGCGTTGTGGGAAGTGAGAATTAACCAGTGAAAGCTTGACAATTGTGCGATCGCGCTGTCTAATGGTTCCCAAGTGGACGGCGGCCCAATTACCAAGGCTGGCATTTCGATAACGCGGGCTCCTTGTTGCTGGAGTCGATCGCTAAATTCAGCAGACTGAGAAACCGATCGCGTGACTAAAATGGTTTTTCCTGCTAGCGGCAATTGGCTGTTATTAGAGGTGACTGGTGTATCGATCATATTTGTGCTTTCTGGCTGGATTAAATATTCGCGCAATCTGACTACTTCCCCAATTACGATCACGCAAGGCGATAGAGATTGACCTGCTGTTTGCTGTACAATGTTGGAGAGAGTGCCCAGCCAAATTTGCTGTTGGGGGCGGCCGCAATCTCGGATAATGGCGATCGGAGTTTCGGGCGATCGTCCGTGCTTTTGCAATTGCCAAATTATCTCGCTTAAATTGCGCCCTCCCATCAATATTACCAAAGTTTCTATCTGCACTAATGCTTCCCATTCCAAAGCATCCGGTTCATGGGCGCTCATCACTGCAAAACAGCGGCTCATTACCGGATCTGTGAGGGAAATTCCTGCTAGTAAAGGTGCGGATAGGGCGGAAGAAATTCCGGGTATTACTTCAAAGTTGCAGCCCGCTGTGATTAATGCTTGAATTTCCGAACTGGATCGACCAAAAATAAAGGGATCGCCGCTTTTTAGCCGCACGACTTGTTTGCCTAATTTGCAATGTTCTACCAGCAAACGGTTAATGTCTTGCTGCTGGGTGGAAGGTTTGCCGCCACGTTTGCCGACTTCTATTTTCCGACAAGTTGCTGGGATTAATTCGAGTTGCGGGATGTCGATTAGAGCGTCGTAGATTAAGACTTCGGCTTGAGATAGCAGTTTGTGCGATCGTACTGTCATCAAGTTACAATCTCCGGGTCCCGCACCGACTAAATAAACTTTCCCTTTTTGGTTTTTCACAATTCCTCCTCAATAGTATAGTTTTATGAATATTGCTAGCCTATAGTAAGGTACGCATGGTGCACCCTACACTATAGTAAGACTTGCCGAGGCGCACCCTACGGTATACTCAGCAGTTTATTGTATAAGAAAAGCTATTTATGCAGATTATCATCATCACGGCCGCCGATGCAAATTACTTTGAATTGGTGCGAGGCACTATTTTATCGGTGCGGGAAAAACCCGAGGCTGAAAATGTGGCGATCGGCTTTTTCGATCTCGGCTGCACTCCCGAACAGTTGGAGTGGCTGGAAACACAAGTTAATATCATTCAAAAGCCGGATTGGGCCTTTGACTTTCCTGGCAGAAATGAATCTCCCGAACATTTAAAAGGGCTATTAGTTAGACCTTGTTTGCGAAAATACTTTCCCAATTTTGATATATACCTTTGGATTGATGCAGATGCTTGGGTTCAAGACTGGAGAGCAATTAATTTGTTGGTTGAAGGAGCATCGCGCCGGGGACTGGCAATTATTCCCGAAGTTCACAGGGCGAGCTTGCAGCAGTACGGGCAACTGCCTCAGTTTTGGCAGTGGGTTTATCAACAATACGAAGCTAACTTTGGTGAAGAAGTCGCTAATAAGTTATACAGTTATCCCATATTAAATGCCGGAGTTTTCGCACTCCGAAAAGATGCTTTGCACTGGGAAATCTGGGCGCAAAAACTCAATCAAGGATTGCAAAGATCCGGCTGTGTCATGACAGATCAATTTGCCCTCAACCTCGCTGTTTACAGTGGCGAATTGTTCAATCTGACTGAAATGCTCCCAGCTTGGTGCAATTGGATATTCAACGGTTTTCCGGTTTGGGACAAGCAGCGAGGCTGTTTTGTGGAGCCGTACTTGCCGCAGGAGGCGATCGGTATTTTGCATTTAGCTGGCCGCCAGCAGTTTGACAGAGTACAATTGAGGGCAACTGACGGCGACATACTGGAAATGAGTGTCCGTTATCAACCTAAAAAACAGGAATCAATACCAATATTTCAAGAACCAAAAATGACTTACCAACAACCTGAAATTAGCAAAAATAATTTATTGCATCCAGGGGATTATGTCTCCCCAGGGTTCCAAATAATTATACCTGACTCCTATTTCCCCAATATGATTATTGCCGATCCAAATGCGAGTAACTGGCCTTATTTGCGCCGGGAAATTCCGCATAATTGGTATGCAGACAAGCGCTATCCATTCATCGGGTTTTTGAATCGCGACGAAGCCCACATCCTTTACAATACAGCCCTGCAATTCAAAGGTAAAAAAGCCTTAGAAATAGGCTGCTGGCTAGGGTGGTCTGCCTGTCACTTAGCCCTCGCAGGAGTTGAGTTAGATGTCGTCGATCCGCTGTTAGAAAGAGAAGATATCAGACAAAGCGTAATCGATTCAATTCAAGGTGCTCTAAAGGCGTCGGGAGTTCAAACGACCGTCGAGCTAATACCGGGCTATAGCCCCCAAAGAGTAGAAAAATTTTCCGCTCAATTCAACCGCAAATGGTCGTTAATTTTTATTGACGGAGAACACGGAGGTGATGGGCCGTTAAATGATGCCATTGCGTGTGAAAAATTGGCTGAGGAAGATGCAATAATTTTATTTCACGATTTAACCACTCCAGATGTTGGTAAAGGTTTAGATTACTTGAAGCAAAGGGGATGGCAAACAGTAGTATATCAAACGATGCAAATTATGGGGGCTGCTTGGCGGGGCAATGTCCAGCCAGTAAAACATCAACCAGACCCTAATATTTCCTGGCAGTTGCCAGCACATCTGCACGGTTACAATATTAGCAGTTTAGAGACTATTAATTCTCAAACAGCCAGCCAAACCAATCAAAACCAACAGTCATCTTATACAAGAGATTTTTACCAATTAATCGGAGAAGGAACTCGCAGTTCTGCTAGAGAAATTATTCCCCTGCTGTTAGACTTGCTGCAACCGATTTTACCTAAAAGTGTAGTGGATGTGGGCTGCGGTACGGGAAGTTGGTTAGCTGCGTTTCACAAGTTGGGAATTGTGGATTGTTTGGGAATAGATGGCGATTATGTCGATCGCACTCTTTTACAAATTCCTTTAAATCAGTTCCAATCCGCCGATTTAAAGCAACCGCTGCAAATAAACAGAAAATTTGACTTAGCAATTTCTCTGGAAGTTGCCGAACATTTGCCCGCTACCTGTGCCGAAAACTTTGTTAATTCTCTCACTCAACTAGCACCAGTGATTCTGTTTTCTGCTGCGATACCATTTCAAGGAGGCGTCGAACACGTTAACGAACAGTGGCCACAATATTGGGTTTATTACTTTCAGAAAAACGGCTATGCAGTTATTGACGGCTTGAGAAAAAAAATATGGAACAATGACAAAGTAGAGCCTTGGTACGCTCAGAATATCTTGATTTTTGTTAAACAAGAATACTTATCGGGATATCCGAAGTTAGTAAAGGAATACCCAAATACCGATCTGAATCAATTAGCTATCGTCCATCCCAAAATTTATTTCTACAGCTTGCAAACTGCTAGAAATTCGGCACATGATTTACAATCAGAAAGTGTCAAAAAAGTTGCCCCCTCGCCACAATTGGGAGATCGACCTTTGGTATCTGTGATTATTCCCTGCTACAATCAATCTCATTTTTTGCTGCAAGCAGTAACTAGCGTGATTAACCAAACATACAAAAATTGGGAAATTATCATTGTCAACGACGGCAGCTTAGATACTACCAGCACAGTGGCCAAAAATTTAATAGTAGCCAATTTCCAATATCAAATTAGGCTTGTAGAACAAACAAATCAAGGGCTTTCAAGTGCTAGAAATGCGGGCATAGCAGCCGCAAACGGTGAATACATCATGCCTTTAGATGCCGATGATATCCTAGCTGAAAACGCCTTGACTGACCTTTTAGAAATATGTTTAAAATCAAAGGCACCTTGCGTAGCATTTGGTTCTTATCAAATGTTTGGCACTGAAAATCGGATAGTACCCAGTTACGAGTTGTATTCTCCCGAAAATATCAAGCAATCTAACATGATTCACCCATCTTCACTCTATCACAAATCTATTTTGGATTTGGTCAGCGGGTACAAAGTTGGGATGAAAGAAGGTTACGAAGATTGGGAGTTTTGGGTTAACTGCCACAAGCACAATATTCCCTTTTTGGGAACGAGAGAAGTAGTTGTCAATTATCGGCGTTCCCAGGGTTCTATGTTAGCAAAAGCTCAGCAATATCATCAAAAGTTGGTAGCACAAATTGTTTGTTACAACCGGGAACTTTACGATATTGAAAGCGTGAATAGTGCTGAAAAGCTATTGGGACAAATCGCAAGTTAATCTGGATTATTTATTCTTTAGTCCGCCTGAACCAAGCCAGCACGCCAACGCTTAGGCGGACTAAAGTTTGTGTAGTAGCGAATTCTATTCGCCGGAAAAAGAGGATTGTTAAAGGGAATTTGATATGACATCAAGAAAGCGCTTAACCTGTTTTTCCCAAGTCCAATCCAGCATAAAATTAGCCGCAGCTAAACCGCGACGTTTTGATTCTTCGCGATTAGTATAAACTTGTTCCAAAGCCTCGACAACTTCTGCAACCTCAGACTCTCCCCAACCTTCTACACCGGAAAAAGGAGCAGTCGGTTTAACTCGTCTTTGACTCCATAAAGGATAGCAAATGTTGCTGTAAATCAAGTCTAAATGACCAGTATTTGCTGATAAAATAGTCGGAATTCCGCAGGCCATACTTTCCATTGCGACTAAATTAGTGCCGCCTTCACAGCGGTTAGTGAAAACAGCACAGTCGGCTTCTCGCATAATTTGTCCGGTGAGGTGATTGGGAATTAAGCCGATGTCGATAAAAGAGTCAACTGGCAAACCGTTAGCCACTAACCATTGGGAAATTTCTAAACTTCCGTCGCCGTTGATATTGGGAAGTCCCGCAACGTTTCCGGTTTGTTCGATTCCTAACATATATTGAGGCCAAAAATTGTGCCATGTTGTTAGTAACAAAGCCTCTGGATGTTTGGCGCGAAATCGTTTGAAAGCGGCAATTACAATATCTTGACCTTTGCGATATTCCAGTTTTCCACCAGAGAAGATGACGAAGCGATCGCCAAATAGATTAGATTTGGATGCAGGATGGAAAATTGTTGGGTCAATTCCTTGATGTACCATCGCCACATTAGTCAAGCCACAGCTTCTCAAAACATCCGCATTCCAGTTGGAACCTGCGACAATCACGCTATATTTTTTGGCTGTTTCTAGTGCTTCTGCTGTGATTCGTGTGTCTTCAAAAAATATGACTCCTATTTGACAAGCGCTGGTAATTTGATTGTCAACTCCAGAGGATGCTAAATTATTCCCCAAAGCGTAAAGTACGGGAAAATTACAACTGATTTGTTTGTCGGAATTTGCTGCCACTAATTCCTGAAAACTTTTGTGCTTTTCAATTACAGGTAACAACAGCGATTTATGCAGCGGATTCATTGATTCTGAGGTGATTGATGGCGATGCTAAAAGTGCAACTTCCCAGGCAGGATTTTGCCGCAGTTGTAGTGTTAAATTTATGGCGTAAATTCCCCAGCCGCTGGTGATGCTGATCGGCCAACTGATGCCCATTCCTGTAATTTGTGGGGGAGTTTCTGGGGGTTGAATTTGAGGCGGAGTATCAGAATCTGCCTTACCAGGCAGAGCCTGGTAACGAGTAGATTGTAGGGGCGGTGCCCCCGTGCCCGCCCTCTCTAGCAAGGCTGCTTTTATACGATCGCAAACTCCATCCCAATCACCCGCTTTTTGCTGGCGAAACAGACGCACAGTGGGATACCAAGGGCTATCTTCGCGTTCCAGCATCCAGCGCCAATCGGGAACAAAAGACACCAAAATCCAGACTGGTTTGCCCAAAGCACCGGCTAAATGCGCCACAGCAGTGTCAACGCAGATTACTAAATCCAGTTGCGAAATAATTGCTGCGGTGTCGGCAAAATCGACGCAATGTTCGCTCAAATCTTCAATTTGGTGTTGCTTTAATAAAGTGCGTGAAGCGCAGCTATCCTGTAGGGAATCGCCCGCTGACAAATCTTTCTGAAGACTGTAAAAACTCACTCCCGGAACATCTACAAATTTTACAAAATCTCTCAATTTACACGATCGCTGATGATTGTTGCGGTGCAGCGGGCCGCCCGCCCACACAAGACCTACTTTTAGTTTATTGTTCGGCTCTAGGGAAAATTTAAAATTCTGTGGCGGGGCTAAATAAGGAATATTTGCCGGTATATTTTCCAAATTCGTTCCCAGAATTCTGGGCAAACTTAGCAGGGGGGCTTGCACTTGAATATCTATCAAATCGCTCGGCCTGACTCCTACTCGATCGACTCCTGCAATTCCTTCAAATAAACGCTTCAGCAAGACATGACAAGCAACAATAACTTTGCCGCCTTTTTGCTTAACTAAAGGCGCGTAACGGATAAACTGTATCGTATCCCCAAAACCTTGTTCAGGGTGCAATAAAATTGTTTTTCCCTGCAAATCAGAGCCGTCCCAAAGCGGTTGCTCAAAAGAGCGCCGATCCAATTCTTCAGTTTGCCAGCGCGATTCGTACTCCGCAAAACCACGCTCAAAATTTCCAGTTAAGAGCAAAGCGAAGGCTAGTCTCAAGCGCCAATTTGGCGAGTTTGGACGTAGTTGAATTGCTTTATTGTAGAAGTCGATCGCCTCTGCGACTTTTCCTTGTTCTTCGAGGGCAGAACCCAAATATAAGTTTGTTTCGCTCAGGTTGGGATTGGTTTCTAGCGCTTGTTTGTAGTGCGAAATTGCCTCTGTTATTTGCCCGTTTTCCTGTTTGAGATAACCTAAACAACTGTGGGCTTCTGCGTGGCTGGGTGAGGCAGCAATTACTTGTTGGTAGCGAGCGGCTGCTTCTGCTTTTTTACCTTGTTTTTGTAAAGCATTTGCTATGTGAAATTGTACCTGTGCGGGCGATAAGGAAAATCGAGGCGGAGCCTCTGGATCGGCGTTACCAGGCACAGCCTGGTAACGAGTAGATATTAGGTGTTTTAAGGCTGTTTTTACGCCATCGCAAACTCCCACCCAATCGCCCGGTGTTTGCTGCCGAAACAGCCGCGCTGTCGGATACCAAGGGCTGTCCTCGCGTTCCAACATCCACCGCCAATCCGGCATAAAACACAGCAAAATCCATACCGGTTTACCCAAAGCACCGGCTAAGTGCGCGATAGCAGTATCCACGCAAATTACTAAATCTAGTTGCGATATCACCGCCGCAGTATCGGCAAAATCGTTCAAATTGTCGCTCAAATCTATAACGGGAATTTGAGTTAACAAAGTACGATCGCCAGCCGACATTTCTTTCTGAAGACTGTAAAAACTTACACCGGGAATATCTAACAATTGCAGGAAATAGCTTAAATCGCTCGATCGCTGAAAATCCTTCAAATGTTCCGCACTTCCCGCCCACGCAATCCCCACTTTGAAATTGCGATCCAAATTTAGGGAAAATTGCCAATTCGGTGGCGCAGCTAAATAAGGAACATTTGCCGGTATATTTTCTAAATTTGTTCCAAGAATATACGGCAAACTCATCAGCGGTGCTTGCACTTGGAAATCGGGCAATTCATCCATCCGAACCACCACTTGTTCAATCCCAGGAATTTGCTTAAATAAACGCTTCAGTTCTTGATAGCAAGAAATGATTACTTTGCCACCTTTTTGCTGGACAATTGCCGCGTATCGTACAAATTGAATCGCATCGCCCAAACCTTGTTCGGATCGGAGCAAAATAGTTTGGTCGTTCAAATCGGAACCGTCCCAAACTGGTTGGTCAAAATTCAACCGTGGTAACTTTTTCGCCTGTTCTGTTTGCCAGCGCCACTCGTATTCTGCTAAACCGCGCGGCAAGTCCCCAGTCAATAACAAAACTAAGCTTAAATTGAAGTGAGCCTTAACACAATTTGCATCAATTTCGAGAGCTTTCTTGTAACACAAAATTGCCCGATTTACGTCTCCTAATTGTTCAAGAACACTGCCTAAATTAGTAATAGCTTCTAGATAATTAGGGTTAAAAGATATGGCTCGTTCCAAACTAGAAATTGCCTGTTCTATTTTGCCCGCACCCAAGCATAACGTTCCCAGGTAATAGTGTCCTGTAGGATTGTTTGGTTCTACTCCAATTGCACGCTCGTAAAGCCGTTCAGCCTCGTCTAGCTGAGATTGTGTTTGCATCGCCGCACCCAAATTTACCAGCGCAGGCACGTAATTGGAATTGACGGAAAGTGCTTGATGAAAACACGCGATCGCCGTCGGCAACTCGCCCTGTTGCTGGAGTATCGCGCCGAGATTGTTGAGAGCTTTGACGTAAAGCGGATTCAGGGCGATCGCCTTTTGAAAACAAGATACAGCATCGGGTATATTGCCTTGATCTTGCAGCAAAATACCCAAGTTGTTGTGCGCTTGAGCGCAGTTCAGATCGATTTCGATCACGCGCTGATAATAGGTGGCAGCTTCGGCTAAATTGCCTGTTTGGTGCAGCGTCACTGCCAAATTCGTGGCGGCTTCGATCGAATTCGGCTGCCAAACTAAAGCATTTTTAAAACAAGCGATCGCCTCGGCAAATCTACCTTGCGCTTTCAGAACATTTCCGCAATTGAACTGTTTTTTAGCTAAGTCAACATTGGGCTGAGCTTCTATTAGTGGTTGAGCTTCCTGATGCTGAGAAATTCTTTCTCTGAACGCCAAACTAGCTTGTTCTAAAACTCCTTCCCAATCCCCCGCTGTAGACTGGCGAAACAGCCGCGCCGTCGGATACCAAGGACTATCTTCGCGTTGCAACATCCACCGCCAATCTGGCACAAAACACAGCAAAATCCACACTGGTTTGCCCAAAGCACCAGCCAAGTGTGCCACACAAGTATCTACAGAAATTACTAAATCAAGAGCCGAGATTGCTGCGGCAGTATCCGCCAAGTCGTGCAAATAAGAGCTTAAATCTGTTACCGCCCTTTGCTCTAACAAAGCGCGCTCGTCTGCTGTCATTTCCTTTTGCAAACTGTAAAAATCGGCTCCGGGAATATCTAACAGTTTAGTTAACAAATTTAGCGGTAACGAGCGCACATTATTTTGGGAATTTTTAGGATTCCCAGACCACACCATCCCTACTTTCAAATTAGTAGTTGGATTGAGAGTAAATTCCGAACCAGGCGGGGGAGCTAAATAAGGAACCTTCGCCGGTATAGTTTCTAAAGTGGTTCCCAGAAGGTGAGGCAAACTCATGAGCTGCGCGCGCACTTGAAAATCCGGCGCATCCTCTGGATTAACTATTAACGCATCGATTCCCGAAACTTGTGCAAACAAGCGCTGCAACTGTGGCAAACACCAAACAATTACCCTACCGCCTTTTTGTTTGACTAAATCTGCGTAGCGGATAAACTGAATTGCATCCCCTAAACCCTGTTCCGGGCAAAGCAAAATAGTTTTTCCCTGTAAATCTTTGCCATCCCAAAGTGGCTGAATAAAGTTGTGAGATCGGAACTGTTTTTCTTTAACTAGGAGTCGCCATTCGTACTCGCAAAAACCGCGCTGAAAGTCTCCCGCCAGCAGCAAAACTAAACCTAAATTTAGGTGAGATTCAGGATGGCCGACATTAAATTTTACTGCTTGGCTGTAGCAGGTGACAGCATTTGCAACTTGGCCGCGATCGTGCAAAGCACTTCCCAAACTGGTGAGGGGATTGATATAACCGGGTTTGAGTTCGATCGCCCGACGGTAACAATCGATCGCCTCTGCCATTTTTCCCGCTTCCTCAAAAGCTTTGCCGAGATTGTTCAAAGCTTGTGGAAAGTCGGGTTTCAGGCTCAAAGCTTGCTGATAGCAGGCGATCGCATCTTCAATTTTGCCCTGTTTGTGCAGGACAATTCCCAGATTGCCGTGAGCCTGTGCACTGGCTGGCAATGCCTGAATCGCTTGCTGGCAAACAGCTAAATCCTCATCCAACTTATCAGGGCTAGACAGCGAAATCCCGAAAGCGAGATCAGTTTCTGCCCAATCCGGTTGCAGCGCCAGAGCTCGATCGTAGTATGCGATCGCGCGGTCAATTTTGCCCTGTCGCATCGAGGCGTATGCTAAGTTGTGCAGGGCGTCCACATAATTTGGCTTGATCGCGATCGCCTGTTCGTAATTCGCGATCGCCTGTTCGTAATTCGCGCCCGCTTCCTCCCCTTGTTGCTCCAAAGCAATTCCCAAATTCAAATAAGCCACCGCGCAATTAGGATTGACTTGAATCGCTTGCTCGTAGCAGCTTATAGCCTCCGCCACATCCCCTTGCTCTTCCCGCAACAGGCCCAAATTAATCAGCGCCTCCGCGCAATTCGGGTTTAAAGACAGCGCCCGCTCATATTCTGCGATCGCCTCTTCAGTCTCCCCTGCTTCCGCGAGCGCGCTGCCCAAATTGCTCGCAGTTTCCGCCAAATTTCGGTCGATTGCTAGGGCTTGTCGGTAGTGCGCGATCGCCTCTGTTAGCTGGCCGCTTTGCTGTTTGACAACGCCTAAATTGCTGTGCGCGGCTGCGTAATTAGGATTGATCGCGATCGCCCGATCATAACATTTGATCGCACCGCCCAAATCGGCTTGCTGCTGCAAATCCACGCCCAACCGAAACTCTGCCTCCGCCGCATCCGACGGCACAAATGCAGCAGCAACCGCGCCTAGAGCTCCCGCCACCCGATCGAAAACGTCCTCCCAGTCGCCCCGCTGATGCTGGCGAAACAGCCTTGCGCTTGGATACCAAGGACTATCTTCACGCTCCAGCAGCCACCGCCAATCCGGCGAAAACGCCAGCAAAATCCACACTGGTTTGCCCAAAGCGCCCGCCAAATGGGCGACAGCGGTATCGACACTAATGACTAAATCCAGTTTGGCGATCGCAGCAGCAGTATCGGCGAAATCGCCCAAATGCGGACTCAAATCTACGATCGGCGTTTGATTCAACAGCGCGCGATCGGCCTCGGAAACCTCTTTCTGCAAGCTGTAAAAACTTACCCCCGAAACGTCCAAAAGCGGCCGAAACTGACTTAAACTGCAAGAACGCTGCTTGTTTTTGCGGTGTTTTGGATTCCCCGCCCAGACCAGGCCAACTTTCAAATTGCGATCGGGCAAAAGTGCAAATTCAGCACCCGCCGGCGGAGATAAATAAGCAGTATTTCCCGGTATTGTTTCCAGCTTTGTACCAAGAATATAGGGCAAACTCAACATCGGCGCTTGCACGTCAAATTCCGGCAGTGTCTCGCCTTTAACTATTAGCAAATCAATCCCGTCAACCGTTGCAAATAAACGGTGCAATTGCGGGTAACAGCCAACAATGACCCTACCGCCTTTATTTTTGACGATCGCAGCGTAGCGGATAAACTGAAGCGAATCGCCTAAACCTTGTTCGGCGTGCAGCAAAATAGTCTTTCCCTCCAAATCAGAACCGTCCCATAGCGGTCGATATTCTCTCGCCGAAACAGTATTATCCGAACCCGCCAAAAAACAGGAATGACCAGTGTGAAATTCTTTAATTTGCCAGCGCCACTCGTATTCAGCGAGACCATTTTCCAAATCTCCCACCAACAGCAAAGCCAAGGATAAATTTAGGTGAGCGCTAGCGTGATTTGGACTTAAATGAATCGCTCGTCTGTAGCAGACGATCGCATCTTCTACTGCGCCTTTTTCCAGAAACGTCCTGCCTAAATTGTTGATAGCTTCCACAAAATCCGGCAGCAATTCTAGAGCTTTGTGATAATACTCCAGCGCCTCTTCTAAATTGTCCTGTTCTTGCAACACTGTTGCCAGATTGTTGTAAGCTTCCCAGCTATGCGGATGAATTTCCAGCGCTCGTCGGTACAGCTCGATCGCCCTTAAAAGTTCACCTTTTTCTTGCAGCGCCACCGCTAAATTAATCAGGGCGGGTACGAAATCCGGTTGCGCTACAAGAGCTTGCTCGTAATGTGCGATCGCCTCTTCCACTTGACCTTGTTCCTCAAAAATCTTTGCCAAGTTGTAAGCGGTTTGAGGAATATTTGGATCGATGGCTAAAGCTTCTCGGTAATGGGGGATAGCGGCTTCCAATTCTCCATTTTCTTGTTTGAGAAAACCAAAATTAATCCGCGCTTGAACGCAATTTGGCTCAAGAGATATAATCTGTTCGTAAAGGGCGATCGCCTCTTGCCGATCTCCTGTTTCCATTAAATGTTCTGCTTGCCGCAATAAATCCTCTAAAACAACTAAATTCTCGCCAACCGTTCCGATGATCGCAATCGATGTCTCAATTCCCTGCGATTGCTTAGCTGTGGAGAGTTCCGCTAACCCTTCGCTCGCCCTCACAAATATTTGTTTACTCTCTTTAACCACGCTTGCACCTGTCATTGTGAGAGCCACAGAATCGAGGTCAGGCTTATTATTACCAGTCATTGCAAGCGAAATGGAGTCAAGCTGATCGTGGGCAGAATCCTCGGAATAACTAGCAGTATTAGCGATCGCAAATAAACTCAAAGCCGCCTGTACTTCCTGAAACAATTCTTGCCAACTTTCCGGCTGGCTTTGACGGAAAAGCCTCGCCGTTGGATACCAAGGATTGTCTTCACGATCCAGAAGCCAACGCCAGTCAGGAGCAAAAGAAAGCAGCACCCAAACCGGTTTTCCTAAAGCACCGGCTAAGTGCGCCACAGCCGTATCGACAGTAATGACTAAATCCAGTTGAGATATAGCCGAAGCGGTATCAGCAAAGTCGTTCAAATGCGGAGTTAAATCCGGCACCAAGTGTTGGTTCAACAAAGTGCGATCGCTCTCGGATAAGTTTTTTTGTAAACTATAAAAAGCGATTCCCGGAACATCCAAAAATCGAATAAAATCGCTCAAGCTGCAAGAACGCTGATTGTCTTTCCGGCGCTGCGGACTCCCCGCCCAAACAATCCCTACCTTCAATTTGGCATCAGAAGAAAGCGCAAATTTGCACTCAGCAGGCGGATATAAATAAGGAACATTTGCCGGTATTGTTTCCAGAGTTGTCCCCACAATTCGCGGCAAACTCATCAGAGGTGCGTGAACGTCAAATTCTGGCAAACCTTCCAGACTAACTGATAAATATTCAATACCAGGAACTGTCGCAAACAACCGCATCAGTTCTGGATAGCAAGCCACCATAACTTTAGCGCCTCGGCTGCGAAGAATCGGCGCGTAGCGAATAAACTGAATCGAATCGCCGAAGCCTTGCTCAACGTGCAGTAAAATAGTTTTCCCCTGCAAATCCGAACCATCCCAAACCGACTTTTTAAATTGTCTCGGTTGTACTTGCGGAGTGCGCCACCGCCACTCGTATTCAGCAAAACCGCGCTTAAAATCTCCGAACAATAGCAAACTTAAACCTAATTCCAGGTGGGCGGTGGCGTTCTCTGGCTGCAATTCCAAGGCTCGACTGTGACAAGAAAAAGCTTCTTGAAACTCTCCTAAATCGACCAAAGCGTGTCCGAGATTGTTAATAGCCTCCACGAAGTCTGGCTTTAAGTTTAATGCTTGTCGGTAGTGGGATATTGCTGCTTTTGCATTGCCTTGTTCGTGGAAAAATGCTCCTACATTGTTGTGAGCTTCGGGATTGTTGGGGTCGAGTTTTACCGCTTGCTGGTAGCATTTAAAAGCTTCTGCTAATTTACCTTGCTGCTGCCAAACTGTTCCCAATCCCATCAAAGAATATGTTAAATTTGGATTGATTTTTAAAGCGTGCAGATAATAAACTATCGCCTCGTTTAATTGATTTTTCTGTTTAAATAAATGTCCTAAATTGTGCGCTGTTTCGTGCAGATTGGGGTCGAGTCGTAGCGCTGTTTGATAATATAAAATTGCCGAGTCTATTTCGCCTAATTGCTGTTTTGCCCAGCCCAAATTATTGTAGGCGAGTGCGGAATTTGGCTGGATTTTGATGACTTGTTCGTAACTGGCGATCGCCCTTTGATACTCGCCTACATCCAGTAAAAGATTAGCCTTATTTAAATGTGCTTCAACAAAATCGCGGTTTTGGGCGATCGCCTGTTCATAAAAGTCGATCGCCTCTGCAATTTTTCCCTGCTGTCTCGCCGCTATTCCCAACAAACACAGCACGTTTGCTGATTCCGGCTGCACTTCTATTATTTGCCGATACAAATTCTCAGCTTCTAACAAACGGCCCGCTTGGTGATGTTCCCAAGCTAATTTCAAAGAGTCTTCGGCACCCAGTTTGCAGGCAGATTTCCGAATTTTTTTTTGAGAAGCCATAGTTGTCTTTGTTGTGTGGGAGTTCGCTAACTGGTAATTGCCAAATTGTTCTAATTTGTTAACTCTTCCTTCCTTCCTTCTTCCTTCCCCCTTCCTTCTTCCCCCTCCCTTCTTCCTCCTTCTTCCTCCTTCTTCCTTCTTCCTTCTTCCTTCTTCCTTCTACCCCTTCTACCCCAACAAACAAGCTGCGGGAAAAATCAGATATTCTAAGAAAAACAACTTCCAGATAAACTGATAAAATGCAGCAATTTCTTTTTGATCGTCCAAATCAACTTTCGCGCTCCAAAACCACATCAAACCCAAAGCCGCCAAATGAGAAACTGCCAGAAACACTAAATTAACATTAGACAATACGATCGCTCCCGCCAAAGTCGCGCCCAAATAACAAACCGTCAACACCCAGCGAGATAAATTAAAGACGGCCGGCTTGCCCAGCTCAATCGTAAACGTAGTAATATTATATTGCTTGTCCCCTTCCATGTCGGGGATATCTTTAAAAATGGCGATCGCAAACGTAAACACCACAACAAAAACCGTCAGCACCCAAACTTCTGCAGGAATGTCAAAAGACACACTCTTCAAACTCCAGCCAGAAAAAGCGCTTTTCGCCCTTCCCAAACCCAACACCCAATTAAAGTGCAAAAATAACCCTAAATTTACGATCGCGCCCCGCACAGTAAAAATGCACAGCGCCGCCCAAAAAGGAAACCGCTTCAGCCGAATTGGCGGCAAAGAATAAGCAGTCCCGATCGCCAAACTAATGCCAACTGTAGCCAGCAAAAACGGGCCTTGTAAAACAGCAGTCAAAATTGCTATAATCCCCGTTGCAATTACAATTAATTCCCCGGTTTTCCGAGAAAATATTCCGGAGGCAATCGGCAAATAGGGCTTATTTATTTTATCAATTTCTACATCTTCTAACTGGTTCAATCCCACAATATAAATATTGCCGCAAATGCAAGCCAACCAGGCAAAAGCTAGGGGCCAAAATACAGGATTCACAAACAGCCTCGTACTTTGGGCGATCGCGTACAAAGCCATTACACTCAAGCTAGTACCCACAATTGTGTGCGGCCGAGAAAACTCCCAAAATGCCCTCACCCAGCTTTGCGGAGCCGAGCCATTTTTATCAATCCAAGACTTGTCAATCGAATCGTTGCCCATAGAACTCAAACCCGCACCACACAAATAATATTTTCTAAGGTGTGCATTGCACACCTTACTCATCAACTTAACACTCAAAACTTCTCTGAATATATGCCTGCTATTTTACAGCACAAATCATCCCAAAACGAATCAGCCCGCTCTGATATCCACGGCTCATCAATCCGAGAGCAAGTGCTGCTTGAATAGTCGTCCAACCGCTCGTGAGCAAACCCCAAATCGCGCTCGGAGTCAAAGCAGAATCGATCACCACATCCCAAAAAGGAGCAACAGCTTTTGACCAATCAGCGGTGCGAATACTTGTCAAAGGCAAACTGCGGACAATTTCTTCGTATTCCGGCAAAGAAATTACATAAGGCAAAGCATAAACCCGGTAAATTTCTGCCAACTCCTTTCTCTCTTCATCAGTTAATTCTCCCGCAGTTTCTCCCAGCGGGCGGTGACACCAAGTTGCCAAAATCAAAGTTCCTCCCGGCTTGAGCACGCGGCAACATTCCTGCAAAAACTTAATTTTGTCCGGCATATGTTCGCCACTTTCTAGCGACCAAACCAAGTCGAAGGATTCGTCAGGAAAAGGCATATTCAAAGCATCGGCTACCAAAAAATTCACATTGCTTTGAGCATCGGCAATTTTAGCGCGTTCGGTCGCTCTGTTGGCCTGTACCGGACTCAGAGTAATTCCGGTCGCTGTAACGCTAGCGCCCGTTTTGTTTTGTTCGGGCGATTGGCTACGCTGTCGATCGACCATGCCATCCAACTTTAAATTATTTTGAGCGATCGAACTAAACTTTTCGGTCAAATAAAGCGTGCTGCCGCCGATCCCGCAACCGACATCAAGAATGCGGTAAGGTTCACACAGTGCCTTCTCTGACGGCACTCCAGCCCAAGCCAGCAGTTCTTCTATCAAATCTATCTGAGCCTGTCGGCGCTCTTTTTTCAAATTGCCATCCGGACCGTAGTAACCGTGGTGCATATGTTCGCCCCACACCTGCTCCCACAAACCGCTAGAAGCGTCGTAAAGTTGCTGAATTTGCTGGTAAAGTGTTGATGTCATCGCCGGATTGCAAGTTATTAAAGGAATTCTACCGTTATTTTCCCGCTGTTGTCATAGAATTTGGCGATTGAGTTCGATCGACCGCAGGCACTCGCCAGACAGAGATGTCCTTATTTGAAGCCCGAGGACCGATTTGTGGGTTCCCTCTCAAATTTCAAATCTAAAATCGATTTGTGGGTTCCCTCTCAAATTTCAAATCTAAAATCGATTTGTGGGTTTTCTCTCAAATCTAAAATCTAAAATCTAAAATCTAAAATCGAATGACTGTCTCGCGAACCATTGCTTTGGGCTTTCTCGCTGTCATCCTCGCAGGTGCTCTATTACTGATGATGCCCTTTTCCACAATTGATGGAACTTGGAGCGATCCAATAACAGCACTGTTTACCTCTACTTCCGCTGTCTGCGTCACGGGCTTGTCGGTTGTGGATGTCGGAAAATATTACTCTTTTTGGGGGCAACTGTGCCTCGTTTTACTGGTGCAAATAGGAGGTTTGGGCTACATGACAGCCACGACTTTCTTGCTGCTGTTATTGGGCCGCCGCTTTGGCTTGAAAGACAAAATTGCCCTGCAACAATCTCTCGACAAATCCGGGCTAGCCGGCGTAGTGCAACTCGTGCAGTCAATTCTAGCAACAACGCTTTTGTTTGAATTAACAGGAGTGTTTTTGCTGATGACGGTTTTCGTCCCCCAATACGGATTTAAAGAGGGTGTGTGGTCTGCTATATTTCACAGCGTTAATTCCTTTAACAACGCGGGTTTTAGCATCTATTCAGATAATTTGATTGGCTACATCAGTTCGCCTATGGTTAACTTCACCGTCAGCGGTTTAATCATATTTGGGGGAATCGGCTATCAAGTAATTATGGAAATGTACCTGTGGCTGCGCGATCGCTTAAACAAAAGCCTTATCTGCACAGTTTTTTCCCTGAACTTCAAAGTTGTTACCACTACAACGGCTGTGCTTTTAATTTTAGGAACGCTAGCCTTTTTGGTGCTGGAATACGACAACCCCGACACTTTCGGCTCCCTAAATTTTCCTCAAAAGCTGATGGCAGCTTGGTTTCAATCTGTTACTCCCCGAACGGCGGGGTTCAATACAATTAGCATTGGCCAAATGACCGAAGCCTCGCTATTTCTGACTATCGCGCTGATGTTTATCGGCGCCAGTCCTGGCAGCACCGGCGGCGGAATCAAAACCACAACTTTTAGGATATTGTTTTGCTGTACCACAGCAGTTATCGAAGGCCAGGAAGATGTGGAGTGCTATCAGCGTCAAATCCCGCCAGCAATGATTCTGAAAACCATTAGCGTAGTTTTCGGTTCCCTGTTGGTCGCGTTCACATCTGCAATTTTAATTGAGGTGACCAATCCCCAATTTAAATTTATCGAAGTGCTATTTGAAGCAGTTTCAGCTTTTGGCACGGTCGGTCTTTCCACTGGGATTACACCCACGCTTTCAGCGAGCGGTAAGTTGGTTTTGATTGCTACAATGTATGTAGGTCGAGTTGGGGTGTTGCTGCTGATGAGTGCTGCCTTCGGCGACCCAAAACCCAGGTCTTTTAAGTATGCTGAGGAAAGTTTGTTAGTCGGATAAAAAAATCCTGCCTCGTTGCTGATAATCTAAACAATGGGTGACAACCCAAATCAACTTTTACTACTTACCCAAAAATCAAAAGGAGGCGGCGCTGTCTCTGCTAATATTTAAACAGCAAGACGCTCAGCGCTGGATATTCAGTGAACCTGTCATCTTTAAATTTTTTTCGCACTTTGCGCGCCGACAACAAGCAGTTTGCAGTTATTGGTTTGGGACGCTTCGGCAAAGCTGTGTGTTCTACTCTGCACGGTTTGGGTTACGAAGTCCTGGGAATTGACACCGATGAAAAAAAAGTAACTCAAGCTTTGAACGATCGTATTGCAGCTCATGTTTTGCAGTTAGATTCTACTGAGCCTAGCGCTCTTGGGGAAGCTGGTATATTTGAATTTGAAACAGTGATTGTTGCGATCGGCAATTACCTAGCAGAAAGCATTACCACCACCCTAAATCTTAAGGAAGGCGGGGTAACTCACGTAATAGCCAAAGCTTCTTCGGAAACTCACTTAAAACTGTTGAAAAAAGTCGGCGCAGATCATGTAGTTTTTCCCGAACGAGAAATGGGCTGCTCTTTAGCCCGCCTTCTTACAAAACCCAGCATTTTAGAACGCTTTGACCTCGACCCAGCTCACAGCATCGTTGAGTTGCTCGTTCCTGAAAAGTTTGATGGCAAAACTATCTCCGATTTGGAACTCCGGCGCAGGTATGGTTTGAATTTGCTAGCAGTCGGTCGTGCCGACAAGTTCGAGATCAATCCGCAGCCAAGCGAACGCTTGAGAAAAGGCGAGGTGATGGTAGTAATTGGTTCTAATAAAGATATTAATCGCTTGCCAATTTAACAGCTCGACATTTTACGCACATACAGCAACAGTCCTGGACTCAGAAACCCAGTTTCTTGGCTTCCGAGTGTTGAAGTCCTCAGCAAGTGGTGCGGGATGTGTCAAAATTTCAGACCCTCACAAACCCGGTTGATCTAAGATCAACCGGGTTTTTCTGTCTATCTTAATGTTCTAATTTTTAACCGAAATATCTAAATTGAATTTCACCAATTTTAGGGTTGGTTCCGCCTTTGCGACTCCCTCTGAGAGCTTAGCCAGACAACTCGCGAAAAATTTCAACAAAGTATCATCAATCGATCCTGGCGCTCCCGCAAATCATAGGAGCGCTAGCGCTGAAAATTCAGCCGATTTTCAAGATATCTTGCAAATAAGCTTTGCCGAAGACCACCACCGCCAAGACTAGAGCGAGTTCAACAGGCCAAGGACACACCGCCACCAACCAAATTAACGAACACATTCCAATAATTGCAGCTATGGGAGCCGGAATTCCGTCTAGCGTTCTATTGTCAGTCTCGGCAGTCACCCACCCAGCAATCAAGCACACCGTCAACGGAATCAAGCAACTTGTGATCATGATTTTACCCCATCAATTTTTTTTACATATGGCATCTGAGCATATTGTAACAATACATCAAAAATTGGGGAATGCACGATGAATTGCGATAAAATGTAAGATTACATACTTAATAAGTATGTAGGCGGAATTACACTGCTCTATGTAACAGTATGTAAACAGGGCAAACTTAGCCACGCTTAGGGCATTTCGATACTTTACGATCGTTTACATAATTGCGTTTTACAGCGCCTACCTACTTACGCTGGAATCATAATAGTGGGTAATTTTTAGCTGCGGCTATCTCTAAAGGCAGAATTAGGTGGGCATCAGGCAGAATTTAGGGATTTTTCTTTCTAAAGAAGTGCTTTTGCTTTCTACCTTGAGATGAATTGCGATGCGCCCATCTCTGCAAGTTATACTCAGGACGGCAGTCAGTTACTGTAGAGCGTGAATCAATGCTGGGCAAATTTTTTCGCAAGCCAGAATTAGAAAACAGCGATCGCGTCCCGCCGGGTCAATACCTTGCCAACGGCTTTCCTGTCCTGACCTACGGCGATACACCCTCCGTCAGTATTGAGAGTTGGCAATTTAAAGTCTGGGGATTAGCAAAACCACAAACCTTCACTTGGTCGGACTTTCAGGCCATGCCCCAAAGTAACTTTACTGCGGATTTTCACTGCGTCACCCGGTGGTCAAAACTCGACGTGCAGTGGACGGGAGTCAAAGTCACAGATTTTATGAACTATATAGAAGTCGATCCGAAAGCTCTGCACGTCCTGGAACACTGCTACGGCGGCTACACTACTAATATTGCGATCGCCGACTTCCTCCGAGAAGAAAACTTTTTCGCCCACACCCTCTTCGGCGAACCTCTATCCGCAGACCACGGTGGCCCACTGCGACTCGTAGTTCCCCACTTGTACGCTTGGAAAAGCGCTAAATGGATTAACGGCCTGGAGTTTACAGAAACCGAAGAACTCGGTTTTTGGGAACGCAACGGCTATCACCAGCGGGGCGAACCTTGGGCAGAGGAACGCTACAGCGGTCTGTTTTGATGCGGTAGATGCGGGAGCAAGGACGGGGCCAGAGCTTCTCTATAAAATCTTTGTTGAGGGGTAATCACCTCTTTTACCGCTTCAGTCTGTGGAAATTGCATCTCCTCGATCCCATCTTTGGGATATCTCATGCCACCGGATCTATTTAATTCAACCAAAATACGTAGACCCAACGATCGCATTTTGTACGTAATTTACCAGAGATATCAACTACTTTAACTCCCCTACACAAGCCCCAAAAAACAAATATTCCCAGTTTCGGGTTAATAGAAAACTTCTGTAACTGTCACTACCCAGGAATATTACCGTATTTATACTTAAGTGTTTGCTGTTGAGGATTTAGACTTGAGAATCTAATAAAAAATTAGCATAAGCCCGATCCAAATCACTTGGGCTGATCCGCGCTCCCATGCCCGCGACTGCAAGGTTTCAAGCCACAATTTTTATAATTATTTAGTGGGTATTATTAGGGATCGATCGCCCGCCGGCAGATGCGATCGACAGCATTTGTGAAGGTTATGTAAAGGCTTGATAAAGAATATGTCAAAATTCACCTAAAGTGAACCAAACACAAAGAAAGTATCGCATAATGAAATTATTAAGACCCTCGCACAAAAGGAACAGGTTATGAATACCAAACTCTTATCCGCCCTAACAGCTACCGCCGCCGCCACAGCTCTGTTTGGCGCCGGAGCTCCTGCTCAAGCCTTCTCCTTTGGTACCAACGGCATCACATTCAGCCAAGATACAAGTGTCAAATTTAACTTCAAAGAATCTCACGGAATGTACCAATCCTCTTTGGGAGTCTACAGTGTGAAGGATTCGGCGGTCTCTCTAGTTAGCACCCTGTTTTCGGAAACTAAATCTTCAGACAACCAGTGGGAAAACGAATGGAAAGGAACTCTGGGCAATACAGTCTTGGGTTCTGGCTCGCAAGTATTCACCTTCCTGGCAAATCAAGTTTACACTTTGGGGCTCGACAGTGGCTGGGGTGGCAGTGTCTACTCGACCTCAAGCTTGAACAGTGGCAGCCAGCAAGCGGTGTTTGGCGCGCAATCGCAACTGTGGGACGAACTCGACAAAGAAACCACGAACGTCTTCCAAGCTGCCGGACAATTCACCAACGGAACAGGTTCTCTGTTTAATGGAGGCACACTACTCTCCTTCGACGATCGCGGTGGCGGAAACGACAAAGACTTCCAAGACTTCACAGTGAGCGCAGAAGCAGTTCCCGAACCGATGACAATGACTGGTTTGGCTCTCGGCTTGGGTGGCTTGGTTGCAGCGCGCCGCCGCCGTGCTAGCAAGACTACTTCATGATTTGTTTCAACCGGAACCATCTCCTCAATTACGTTTGACAACAAAATAAAATTCAATTTGGAGGCGCGCTAATGAGAAATAGGCTCGCCTTTTGCTTGATTTGAAAAGTCAGAAGGGAGCAGTCACAGGGAAGTTCGGCCACGCAGCCGTATACGGGATTTAAGGGATTTAACGGATGGATGTGGAGGGCACAAGTCAAAAGTGAAGAAGTCCGACAGGAGAAACAGGATTTTTCCCACTCTCCGACTATCCCACTCTCGCCCTCTCCCACTCTCTCCCTCTCCCAACTCAAAATTCAAAACTCACTCACGGTAAAGTGTTCGATCGTACAAAGTCACCGCTACCGCTTGAAGAATTTTAATGTCTGCCGGGGCGCACGCTACTTTAAGAGACTGTTGGCGAATTTAAAAGTGGTTTCACGCCCCACGCCTAAAAATAGTGGCTGTGGACTAAATATTTAATTAACCATATAGCTATTAAGTAGCAATAGCGAACCCAAATGCTGCATTCCAGATGTGAGGGGTAACGCCCTCGGCGAATTAGCCAACAGTCTCCTTTAATCGCCACCACAACCACGGTTTTTGTCCGTCGCACTGTGCTTGTTCCTGAAGCGTCCAATAGCGGAGAATAAGATGTAAAGAACATTGTTTAATGCCTGAACTATCAACTTCTCGATTTGTTTGGGACAAAACACCTTCGACTTCGGAAATAGCTTTAACCAAGGTTTCAATTGCTCAGGAAGGCCGGTCTAGTAGGCTAAAATTAAACACAGGTTGGTTCGCCTGTGTGGAATGGTTGTTAGTACCCGCACTGAATTGGTAAATACGATCGCCTTCGGCACGATAACTCGCTCTCCCCGATCGCTAATAGTTTGAGTTGAACGCAGCAAAATCTTTTCAACAGTAGCTTCAAAGCCTTCTACAATTATCCGATCGCCCAATTGCAACGCTTCGTGCAACAGCAAAATATTTCCGCTAAAAACTATTTGAAGATGTCTTGGGACGCGAAACTAATAGCTACTGAATCCAGTCCTAACAAACTGATGATATTTCCCGGACGCAAAGCCGAGAACGCAATCACGCAGGCGTTCGAACTGCCAGCAACCCAAGTGAGGGCAAAGGCTATCTGCACCAATAGCGATCACAAGGACAAACTTTTGACAGTCTGTTGAGTAGCTGCCGAGATTGTTCGGCGAACAAACTTCGCTGCGGTGTTCGTCAGCGCCAGAACTACCACAGCCGCTGCTATTGACGGCATTACCTCGATCGCTTGACCCAACAGGTTTAACAAGCTAGTTTGGATGTGTTGAATTATCACACCCATTGTTAAATTTGAACTCAAAAATTTTAGACCAATAATCGATCGCTGGCTAATTTCTGATTTTTCCAGACCCTCGTTTATGCTATATTCAACAGACAATGATATCATATATGTCATTTATCTACTGCTTAGCTCATTCCTCGGAAAAACAGAAAGATGAATCTTGATTTGCAGCAACTGATTAAAACCTTTGGCTATTTGGGGATTTGGGCTATTGTGTTCGCAGAATCCGGATTGCTGTTCGGTTTTTTTCTGCCAGGAGACAGCTTGCTGTTTACTGCTGGAATTGTCGCTGCTGCGCCCGACTCTCTGAATACTGGGACGCTAATTTTTGGGGCTTTTGTCTGCGCGGTGGCTGGTGATAATGTTGGCTATGCAATGGGACACCGTTGGGGCCGTCGCTTATTTCAGAAGGAAGATTCGTGGCTGTTTAAGAAAGAATATTTAGAAAAAACCGAAAACTTCTACGAAAAACACGGTCAAAAAGCAGTTGTACTGGCGAGATTTATGCCAATTGTCCGCACTTTTGCGCCGATAGTGGCGGGAGTGGCGGCAATGAAATACAAAACTTTTATGTTTTATAACCTCGTCGGCGGGTTTGTGTGGACAGTGGGGATAACTCTGCTGGGTTATTATTTGGGAAAAATGATTCCTCCAGATCAAGTTGACAAATATTTACTGCCGATTGTTTGTGGAATAATTGTACTTTCTTTTGTGCCTTCTATTATTCATATAATTCAAGAACGCCAGGCTAACAAAAAAGATTGAGATCGCGATCGCCCGACAGGAATTTTTGACTCTCGCGGTGCGGGTGACTCCCCTGTGCAGATCGCAAATTGGTCGATCGAACACAATCAAAATTTAAGATTAACCTCGCCCAGCCCGATCAAGTAAAATCACAGCACTTGCCCGCCGAGGGGTTAATCTGCTAGAACTAACAAAGTTTGATGATTCCTCAGAAATAACATACATGGTTGCTACATCCGTCAAGATTAAACACGAAGTCAAAGACTTGTCCCTCGCCCCCTTGGGAAAGCAACGCATTGAGTGGGCCGGCCGGGAAATGCCGGTTTTGCGACAAATTCAAGAACGCTTCGCTAAAGAAAAGCCTTTCGCTGGCATTCGCTTGGCTGCTTGCTGCCACGTAACCACAGAAACCGCTCATTTGGCGATCGCCATCAAACTCGGCGGTGGCGACGCCGTACTGATCGCCAGCAACCCCTTGAGCACTCAAGATGACGTAGCAGCTTGCTTAGTTGAAGACTACGGCATTTCCGTCTTCGCCCTCAAAGGAGAAGACGCGGCTACCTACGAACGTCACGTCTACACAGCCCTAGACCACCGCCCCAATATTATCATCGACGACGGCAGCGACGTGGTAGCGGCACTAATCCAGCACCGCCCGAACCAAATTTCCGACTTGCTCGGAACTACCGAAGAAACTACTACGGGCATCGTGCGCCTGCGGGCCATGTTGAAAGACGGTGTGCTGACTTTCCCCGCAATGAACGTCAACGACGCCGACACCAAGCACTTCTTTGACAACCGCTACGGTACCGGTCAATCTACCCTAGACGGCATTATCCGCGCTACCAATATTTTGTTAGCGGGTAAAAATATTGTGGTTGCAGGTTACGGTTGGTGCGGCAAAGGCACGGCACTGCGGGCCCGGGGCATGGGTGCTAACGTAATTGTCACCGAAATCGATCCGATTCGGGCGATCGAAGCAGTGATGGACGGTTTCCGCGTCATGCCGATGGACGAAGCAGCAACAGTCGGAGATATATTCATTACCGTTACCGGCAACAAGCACGTCATTCGTGCCGAACATTTTGAGACAATGAAAGACGGGGCAATTGTTTGCAATTCCGGTCACTTCGACATTGAAATTGACCTCAAATCCCTCGGCGCAAAAAGCACCGACGTGAAAACAGTCCGGTCTTTCACTCAAGAATATCACCTCAATAATGGCAAGTCGATTATTGTGTTGGGCGAAGGTCGTTTGATCAACTTGGCAGCAGCCGAAGGACACCCCAGCGCCGTGATGGATATGAGCTTTGCTAACCAAGCTTTAGCCTGCGAATATCTGGTTACGAACAAAGGAAAACTAGAGCCTGGTATTCACTCAATACCCGTAGAAGTTGACAAAGAAATTGCCCGTCTCAAATTGGAAGCAATGGGTATTCATATTGATACCTTGACTGCCGAACAAATTGAGTACACAAACTCTTGGACTTCGGGCACTTAATCATCGTTTATCGTTCCCCGGCTGTGCCGGGGAATGAATACAAGGAGGCTCTGCCTCCCTCATGAAGAGTCGAGGCAGAGCCTCTAGATATGCGTTCCCAGGCACAGCCGGGGAACGAGCAAAAACGAGCAAAATACAAAGTACCTATTACCAATATTTAAACCAAAATGGTTGAATGGATAACTAACACAATGGAGTCGATGGGCTATTTCGGAATAGGCCTGTTGATGTTTTTAGAAAATCTTTTCCCGCCCATACCCTCAGAATTGATTATGCCACTGGCAGGATTCACGGTATTCAAGGGCGGAATGGAGTTTTCACCGGCGATCGCAGCAGGAGTAATCGGTACAGTTCTGGGGGCGCTTCCCTGGTACTATGCCGGTAAATTATTGAGCGAAGAACGCTTGAGGAATTTAGCCGACAAATACGGCAAGTGGATCACTGTATCGGGCGCAGATATTGACAAAGCGAATAGATGGTTTAATAGACACGGCAACAAAGCCGTGTTTTTGTGTCGCCTCGTACCGGGAGTTCGCACCCTGATTTCCCTGCCCGCTGGCATCAACAATATGTCTTTAATTCCTTTTTTACTCTACTCAACAGGCGGCACTCTTTTATGGGTAAGTTTCCTGACTTTTGCAGGATATAAACTAGGGGAAAATTATACACTTGTAGAGGAATATCTGGACCCGGTTTCCAAAATAGTTGTGGTGAGTATTGTCATTTGGTTTATATTATGGGTGGTCAAAAAGAATATGCAGAAGGAAAAATATCGCAAATAAATGCAACTTTTGTGAAAATAATCTGCGTTTATTTGCGTTCATCGGCGGCTACAATCATCATTTTAAACCGCCCAAAAGCGCATACAACTTTCCGACAGGAGTCGTGATCCGCCCAAAATTTTAGACTAAGGTTCAACCTCCCAGATTCATCTGTGGAGTAAATCTAAAAATCTAAAATCTAAAATCCAGTGACTTGTTTTCAGCATCTTCTCAACCGTAGCGCTGAAAGATAGAGAGGGAGATTTGATAGAAACTTCTGCTATCTTTGCTACTTTTTAAAATTTACGTTTAAATTTGCGATCGCCAAAAAGTCACAGTGACGGGCAGCCGATAGCCCAAAAATTAAACTTAAATTTATACAAATATTTAGGATTAGTTGAGGTTTAGGCAGATAATCGTGGCAAAATTAGGGAACATTGCTATCCGCGCTGTTAAGATATGTACGAAAAAATTGTAGCCCCGACAACTGGTTCTAAAATTACTTTCAAAGACGGTTTGCCGATCGTCCCCAATGACCCAATTATTCCCTTCATTCGCGGCGACGGTACGGGCGTTGACTTGTGGCCTGCATCCCAGAAAGTCATGGATGCTGCGGTAGAAAAGGCTTACGGTGGCGATCGAAAAATCAACTGGTTTAAAATCTATGTAGGCGACGAAGCCTGCGATGTCTACGGTACTTACCAATATCTGCCCCAGGATTCCTTAGACGCCATCAAAGAATACGGAGTCGCCATCAAAGGGCCACTGACAACCCCAATCGGGGGCGGCATTCGATCGCTAAACGTAGCTTTGCGACAAATCTTTGACCTTTACGCCTGCGTGCGGCCCTGCAAATATTATGCTGGAACACCATCGCTACACAAAACTCCTGAACTCCTAGATGTAATTATTTACCGGGAAAATACAGAAGATATTTACCTCGGAATTGAATGGGCCAAAGGCAGCGAAATCGGCAAAAAATTGATTGAATTCCTCAATAATGAGTTAATTCCCGCAACACCAGAACATGGCAAAAAACAAATTCGCCTCGATTCTGGAATCGGAATTAAACCCATTAGCAAAACAGGTTCTCAGCGTTTAGTACGGCGCGCCATTACCCACGCTTTGCGGTTGCCGAAAGATAAGCAGCAAGTGACTTTGGTACACAAAGGCAACATCATGAAATATACTGAAGGAGCTTTCAGAGATTGGGGTTATGAATTAGCAACCACCGAATTTCGCCAACAGTGCGTAACTGAAAGAGAGTCTTGGATTCTGGGCAACAAAGAAAAAAATCCCGACATTAGCTTAGAAGATAATGCTCGCCAAATAGACCCTGGATATGATGCTTTGACCCCAGAAAAACAAGCCAAAATTCGTCAAGAAGTAGCCGACGTTCTGTTTGCAATTTGGGAGAGTCACGGCAGTGGCCAGTGGAAAGAAAAAATCATGGTCAACGACCGAATTGCTGACAGTATTTTTCAACAAATTCAAACCCGACCTGCAGAGTATTCGATTTTGGCGACAATGAATCTAAACGGGGATTATTTATCCGATGCGGCCGCCGCCATTGTGGGTGGATTGGGTATGGGCCCCGGCGCTAATATTGGTGATGAATGTGCAGTTTTTGAGGCGACTCACGGCACTGCACCGAAACACGCTGGTTTGGATAAAGTCAATCCCGGTTCCCTGATTTTATCCGGGGTGATGATGTTAGAATACATGGGATGGCAGGAAGCAGCCGACTTGATTAAGAAGGGTTTGGGAGCGGCAATTTCTAACGGTGAAGTTACCTACGATTTGGCGAGGTTGATGGAGCCGCCGGTGCCTGAGTTGAAGTGTTCGGAGTTTGCTGAGGCGATTATTAAGCATTTCGCGGATTGAGTTTGAGGGCTTTTTTTGAACGGGCTAGAAGCCCGTTCCACAACCAGTAAACTTGCTTTGTGGGGTGGGCTTCTAGCCCCCTGTTTATTAAGAACGGGCTAGAAGCCCGTTCCACAAAAGTCAACTTGCTTGTGGGGTGTCCCGCCCTCCCGAAAATACAATTTAGATGGAGGGTTTATAACGATGGAACAGCCATGCCTTGCTCAACTGCGGGACGCTTCTGCAAGGTTTCTACCCAACGTTTGAGGTGGGGGTGGTGGTCGAGGGTTAATCCTTGAAATTCGTAAATCGCAACCCAGGGATAGGTAGCAATGTCGGCGATCGAATAGTCGCCGCAGATGTATTCATATTTTGCTAGTTGAGTGTCTAATACTCCGTAGAGGCGTAAGGTTTCTTTTTGGTAGCGCCCAATCGCATAGGGAATTTGTTCGGGTGCAAAGCGTTTGAAGTGGTTTAGCTGACCAAGCATCGGGCCGACGCTGGCCATTTGAAACATCAGCCACTCTATAACTTGAAAGTATTTTTGTTTGTCTGTGGGCAGAAATCTGCCGCTTTTTTCGGCAAGATACATCAGAATAGCGCCAGACTCGAAGACGGTGATGCCGTTATCTCGATCGACTATCGCCGGAATTTTGCTGTTGGGGTTGATGGCGATGAATTCTGGGCTAAATTGGTCGTTTTTTGTGATGTCGATGACGTGCACGTTGTAGGGTAAAGCTATTTCTTCGAGCATGATCGAGACTTTGCGGCCGTTCGGTGTGGTAAAAGTGTAGAGGTCGATCATAGTTGTGATGTTAAGTTGAAAGTTGGCAAGGCAGGAAATAACCCGATATACTATCACAATTTGGACGAAAATTGCGGATTTTAGATCTCTCGTGTTAAAATTATATTCTAATAATAGAAGAATAACGCTCGCTCGAAATGGACATTCTGGAAATTCTCAAAGACGATTATCAAAGATTTCCCGATAATCAGACTTACAGCATCTATGCAAAAGATGTTTATTTTGAAGATCCGGTGAATCGATTTACAGGAGTCGATCGCTACCGCAAAATGATCGGGTTTATGGGTACTTTTTTTCAGGATGTAAATCTCGATTTGCACGGGATTTCGCAGTCGGGAGATATTATAGAAACTCGCTGGACTCTGAGCTGGACTGCACCGTTACCTTGGAAACCGAAAATGGCGATCGCCGGTAGGAGCGAACTGAAAGTCAACAGCGACAGTTTAATCGTTTCTCACATCGATTATTGGGACTGTTCGCGGTTGGATGTTCTCAAACAGCTTGTATTTCCTCTGAAAACTAATGTTTGAGAATTTTTATTAGTTTTTTAGGAATAAAAAATAGTGCTTTAAGAGCGATCGCCCTTTTTTCACCGCAGATGTTAGCAGATAAACACAGATGAACGCTGATGGATTTTTATTTGTTGCAATTGATATCGGAGATAAATAATTTTAACTTATCTTGAGATGGCAGTAAATTCGTGAATGACCGAAAATGTGCTTTGTCCGGCGGCTGCTTGTGGCCAAAATTAAGCGCCCACTAAATTAATGTCTGTTACATAACGTTACAATATAGGAGTAAACTACTTTCAGGCGAGCTAAACAATCAATGCGCTTAATATTAATGACTGGAAAAGGCGGCGTCGGCAAAACCTCCGTAGCCGCTGCGACTGGGCTGCGGTGTGCCGAATTGGGATACAAAACCCTAGTGCTGAGCACAGATCCCGCTCACTCCTTAGCCGACAGCTTTGACATGGAACTCGGACACGATTCGCGGCTGGTGAAACCGAATTTGTGGGGAGCAGAATTAGACGCTCTCAGGGAATTAGAAGGCAATTGGGGAGCCGTTAAGCGCTACATTACTCAAGTCTTGCGAGCGCAGGGGCTCGAAGGGGTGCAAGCTGAAGAATTAGCCATCTTGCCCGGAATGGATGAAATCTTCGGTTTGGTGCGAATGAAGCGGCATTACGACGAAGGCGAATTTGATGTTTTAATTATCGATTCTGCTCCGACTGGCACAGCATTGAGACTGCTCAGTTTGCCGGAAGTTGGCGGCTGGTACATGAGAAAATTTTACAAGCCGCTGCAAGGCATATCAGCCGCCCTTAGACCTTTAGTTGAACCTATTTTTAGACCAATTGCGGGTTTTTCTTTACCAGACAAAGAGGTGATGGATGCACCTTACGAATTTTACGAACAAATCGAAGCTTTGGAAAAGGTTTTAACTGACAATACTGTCACTTCGGTAAGGTTAGTTACCAATCCCGAAAAAATGGTAATTAAAGAGTCTCTGCGCGCTCATGCCTATTTGAGTTTGTACAATGTAGCCACAGATTTAGTAGTAGCTAACCGGATTATTCCCGCAGAAGTAACTGACCCATTTTTTAAACGGTGGAAAGAAAGCCAGGAACAGTACCGTCAGGAAATTCACTCTGATTTCATGCCGCTGCCAGTTAAGGAGGTGCCACTTTATTCTGAAGAAATGTGCGGTTTGGCAGCTTTGGAACGGTTGAAAGAAACGCTTTACAAAGACGAAGACCCAAGTCAAGTTTATTACAAAGAAAATACGATTAAGATCGTGCAGGAAAACAATCAATATAGTCTTGAACTGTATTTGCCCGGAATTGCTAAGGATCAGATCCAGTTGAGCAAAACGGGAGATGAGTTGAATGTTCGGATTGGGAATCACCGCCGTAATTTGGTGTTGCCCCAGGCTTTAGCGGCGCTGCAACCTTCGGGGGCGAAGATGGAGGATGATTATTTGAAGATTAAGTTTGCTTAACAGTTCCGGATCGCACTCCGACTCCTCGAAACCGGGTTTTTCACCCAATCTGCGATGCTCTAACGAAGTATTTTCGTCCATCAAACCCGGTTTCTGGGCCCCGATTGTAAGTCCTATTTAGCTTAACTGAAGTTATCTCTGTTTTGTCTGCTCCAATGACGTGTTATACGGCGATCGCTTAACAATTATTTATGCTAGTGCGAGCGCCGATCCACTTTCGGTACTTACCAACGAAGCCGACCCTTTTTGCTTGCCTAGTCTCGGATAGAAACAGACAATCTTAACGGACTGATCGGGTTTAGGTATAAGGGCTAAATTGGGCCGCCAACGATCGCCCTAGCTCAACCTAAAAATATCATAATTTTGTCCGCTCCAATGATTTGTTATGCCCCTAACGCTTAACTATTATTAACGAAGCCGACCATCTTTGCTTGCTTAATAAGGGCTAAAAATAGACAACCTCAACGGATCGATCCGGTTTAGGTATAACTTTCTTGGTCAGCGGCTGCCGATAATCTTTGCAACTAAGCAAGTGGCTTTTGACAGTCCGTTGCACCAAGGTTGTTAGGCAGCGTCCCCGCTTAGTCAGAAATTTTATCCCTAATTGCCCAAATTCTCTCAGATTCTTTAGAATCCATATATTCCATAACACCTATTAACAAAGGCTGATTAGGGCTAAGTATATAAGGAGCCAAATTAGGGGGAAAGTTTCTCTGATCTACTTTTATTAAAAATCCATATTTTGGAAATCTGAAGCGATAGTAGTTAACTCCGTCTTGTTTTTGCTTAGTCGGATTTTGCATAATTTCGCTCCCATCTCCCTCATATTTGAATAAGACTACTGAAAAATCGTTTTCGCTACCTGGATCTTGCGCTAAAATCATTTTCTTTAGCTTATCTTCCCAAGATCCAAGCTGAACTTGAGCAAAAAAAGAATCACTTGTAATTGCTGCTCGCCACAATATTGACATAAAAAAGAGTTTGAGTTGCTTGTAGTCAAATGTCTCAATCTTGTAAGCAGCAGGTTTACCAGCATCGTCAACAATATAATTTTCTGGAGATGGAGAGCTTAGCAAAAGTGTTTGACCGTAGTTGTCCCAGGGACCTATCAAATTACCGTCGCACTCACCACACAAGATATCTGTGTCATAAGTAGTTAAGCAAAATTAATTACATAATTATCTCCAAATTCTTTAAGAATTCTTTCGACAGATGAAACAAGAGAT
>NZ_JAUBPR010000204.1:0-6271 GCF_036700845.1 Microcoleus sp. S13_C5 | reverse complement strand
TTTGATAATTTTCGAGAACGCGTATTAGCTTGCTTTTCTAATTAGATAAAAATATCACCGCAACTTCAGGAGAGCCTCATTGACACCAATGGTTTTAAATTATACCGTATTTAAAGGCACAATAGCTGATTTCAATTTCAGTCAAAATTGAAGTAACGAGTCATCTGTTATTAATTCCTTTTTCTCTTTCTTCCTCTATCTCCTCTGCGTCCTCTGCGGTTACTTTCAAAACTATAAATTTAACCGCAGATCTACACAGATGAATGTAGGTTGAGATTGTCTCTTAGTGCATAAAACAAAATGAAGCAATCTTCACCCACTGCGATGGCTTCTTACTAATTACCCATTAACCGTTATCCATGATCAATTCTCCGTTCCCCTCTATCACTTCCCCGATCGCCCAAGCACCAATTCCCTGAGATTCAAACCATTTAACAGCCTGTTCTACTTCCCTGGAATCGAGCAACAGCACAAACCCAATCCCCATATTAAAAGTATTGAACATATCTGCTGGGGCAACTTGGCCCGCTTCAGCAATCCACTGGAAAATTGGCAAATTTGGCCAGCTATTGCTGTCAATTTTTACAGATTGATTAACTCCCAAACAGCGGGGCAAATTTTCCGGCAAACCGCCGCCCGTAATGTGAGCCATGCCGTGAATTTCTAGACCGCTCTTAATTGCTTCGAGGACTGGTTTAACATAAATTTTAGTCGGAGTTAGCAGCACTTCTCCTAAAGTTTTGCCACCTAACTTTTCGGGTTGGGAATGCCAGTCAAAACCCAGATCGCCCGCAATTTTTCTCACCAAACTAAAACCGTTGCTGTGCACGCCCGAACTCGCCAGCCCCACAGCCACATCTCCCACCCGCACCTGCGAACCATCCAACAATTTGCTCTTTTCGACAATTCCGACACAAAACCCCGCCAAATCGTACTCACCCGCTTGGTAAAAACCAGGCATTTCTGCCGTTTCCCCTCCGAGTAAAGCACAGCCCGCTTGCTTGCAACCGTCAGCAATCCCGGCCACCACCGCAGCTAATTGTTCGGGATTTAACTTTCCCGTGGCTAAATAATCGAGAAAAAAGAGGGGTTCGGCCCCGGATGTCAGCACGTCGTTGACGCACATCGCCACCAAGTCGATACCTACCGTGTCGTGCCGATCGAGATTGTGGGCCAATTTCAACTTAGTCCCAACGCCGTCAGTACCCGAAACCATCACTGGCTCTTTTAAACCCTCCGGAACGCTGAAAAAACCGCTAAACCCGCCGAATCCGCCCAAAACTCCCGATCGGTGGGTGCTCTTGACCATACTCCCGATGCGCGAGACAAAAGCTCTGCCCGCCTCAACATCCACACCTGCTTCTCGATAATCCATAAGTCCGCCAAATCGATTTCTTCTAATTTTTAGTTTATTCCCATAACAGTTGACAAACAGCTTTTTTAAGACTAGCCATTCCGTAGCCCACAAAATACACTAATTTTTTGTAAATTTTTGTAAATTTTTCCGTAATAGCTGAAACGGCTGTAAGCACTGGAACTAAAGGATTTTATGATAGAGGGTTTTTAGAAAATTTGATGAAGATTTGGTGAAAATCGCGATCGCAGCGATCCCCAACCACAAAAGTTTGTGGTAGTCTGTTGCAGTTCGTGAACAAAACACAAATTGCGGATCGAGTACGAGTTGTCAAGTGTCAGGGAAGTTTCCGCCAATTTTTTTTGGGGCGGAAGCATTAAAGCAAAAACGCACCCGGATACTTTGCTTTGACTCACGGGGGAATGGCGAAGGGCAAGAGAGAAATCCTTGACGCCCGCCGCCAAATGGCCAATCCTCCAATCTCGGTTGGCAATGGCTATTCACAAAAATGGACGTATGAAGGAAAAATTTGTTGGTGGTCTACTAGCTGTCCTGTTAGTTCCTGTGGTAGGAACGGCATCCTCTTGTCACGCACAAGCAACAGGTGCCGACAACCAAAACTCTCAGGTTTCCGAGCAAGTAATTGCCACCCAACCGTCCCGGCAGTTAAACGCTACTCGGGTCGAAGCGCAAAAAGTCGGACAGTATCAGTATCAAGCCAGAGCTGAAATTGCCCGAGACTCGATCGCCAAAATTCAGCCCCACGACTTAGGCGGGCGACAAGCAGCGACAGTCTACGTGCGAAACATTCCAGTCATCACCTTTCTGAACGCGAATCCGGAAAAAAACACGCCTTTGGGAGAAACTGGCAACAGCCAAGCCGGTGCTAGCAGTCCGTCGAAAGTAGCGGGCGCGAGAGAAAATCCCAAAGTCGGAAACATTGCCAACAATGACCGCATCCAAGAACCCGATGCAGTTTGGCGGGCATCAAGCTTAGCAGCAAGACTCAATCAGCTAGCCCGCAACAACATCGATCCCAACAGCATTACCGTTAAGTGGGAAAAAGGCGATCGCTACATTATCCAGGCAAACGGCGAGGACTTGGTAAACATCAACGCCGAAACCATCCTCCCCGACACCACCAATGACTTTAGCCGAGACGCCCTGCAAGCAACCAATCGCCTCCGCCGGCTTCTGGGCAACGCCCCACCCTTGGAAGAAATCGCAGGCAAACCCCAACCAGAACCCCCTGTGCTGTCTCTGGGCCCAGTTCAAGTGCGCCTCAGCGGCTGGGCTTCCTGGTACGGCCCGGGATTTGACGGCAACCTCAGCGCCAGCGGCGAGCGTTTCAACCAAAATGATTTGACCGCAGCCCACCGCAATTTGCCATTCGGAACTAGAGTCATGGTCAGAAATCTCGACAACGGCCGCACCGTAGTCGTCCGCATTAATGACCGCGGCCCCTATGTGGGCGATCGACTCATTGACTTGTCCGCAGGCGCAGCCAGCGTGCTGGGAATGATGGGCAGTGGGGTTGCGAGAGTGGAAATCGAAGTGATGGAACCGCCGCAGCAAACAACTGTGGGACGCTGAACGGTAGTCTAAGGCAGAATACAAAAGTTATCCGAAGTGTAGAAGGCAGAAAGTAGAATAAAACTGACATCTTGCACCATTCTTGGTGGAAGAGGCATCTTACCTGTTCTTGAGGATGATGCAAGATGTCAAGTCGAACAAATTCTGACAAATAAACTCTGTATTCTGCCGAATGCCTTCAGGAGATTCTACCGGTGCGCCTGTTTACTACCATTGCAGCACTTCGCTGCTACTTAAATTTACAAAAGTCTGCTGCACCTCATTTGACAGTCGGTTTGGTGCCGACGATGGGAGCTTTGCACGCAGGGCATCTGAGCTTGATCCAGCGGGCAAGGCAAGAAAATGTGATCGCCCTGGTCAGCATTTTTGTCAACCCGCTGCAATTTGGGCCGACAGAAGATTTTCAAGATTATCCTCGGAATTTCGAGCAAGACCGACTGTTGTGCGAACAAGCGGGCGTTGATGCTATTTTTGCTCCCTCAGCAACCGAAATGTTCGGCAAACAAGCGGTTCTTCGCACAGAAACAGAGCAAACCGCCCAAAAACAGATAGAGATTGACCTTTCATCCTTAACTCAAGTAGTGCCGCCACCGGCGATGACATCGGTTTTGTGCGGCAAAGCAAGGCCCGGTCATTTTCAGGGCGTCGCGGCAATTGTTACTAAACTTTTGAGTTTAGTGCTGCCGACAAAAGCTTATTTCGGTCAAAAAGACGCCCAGCAGCTAGCAATTATTCGGAAACTGGTCTTTGATTTTAACTTGCCTGTAGAGATTGTCGCTTGTCCGATCGTCCGCGAAGAGTCGGGACTGGCAATGAGTTCTCGCAATCAGTATTTAACAGCAGAGCAAAAACATCAAGCCTCCGTACTCTACCGCGCCCTGCAACAAGCCTCGGAAACTTTTGCTTCAGGGGATCGCACCGCAGCAGCCGCACTCGCTGCAGCCCACGCAGCAGTCAAAGGAGAGCCCGCAGTCAAGCTCGAATACGCCGAACTCGTCGATCCCGACACTTTGACGCCCTTGCAGGTTGTGGAAACAGCGGGACTTTTAGCCGTGGCCGCCAGAGTTGGCTCTACTCGCTTGATTGACAATATAATTCTCAGGAATCGTCGGCCCATTGTGGCGATCGACGGCCCGGCGGGAGCTGGCAAATCTACCGTAACTCGCCTTGCCGCAACAGCTTTAAACTTATTTTATCTGGATACCGGTGCGATGTATCGGGCGCTGACTTGGCTGGTCTTGAAAACAGACACGCCGATTTCCGACGAATGCGCGATCGCCGAATTAATCAGTTCCAGTTATTTGGAATACAACCTCGATCCCGCATCAAAGATGTTGAAGATTAACGGCGAAGACGTAACCGAGGCAATTCGCAGTTTGGAAGTGACATCCCGCGTCTCGGAAATGGCGGCAATTCCCGCCGTGCGGCAGTTTCTGGTGGAGGAACAGCGGCGCTGCGGCACAAAAGGCGGAATTATAGCAGAAGGCCGCGATATCGGTACTAACGTGTTTCCCGATGCTGAACTGAAGATTTTTTTGACGGCTTCGGTACAAGAGCGATCGCGCAGGCGGCTGTTAGAACTTAAAGATACCGATCGGGGTAATATTAGCTTGGCGCAATTGGAACAAGACATCGCCCTACGGGACGAAAAGGACAGCACCCGCGAGGTTGCACCTTTGCGTAAAGCGGTCGATGCTGTGGAAATTCAAACAGACAATCTGACTGTTGCTGAAGTTATAGATCGGATTGTCGGCTTGTATAAAGAGAGAATCGGCCCTAAAAGTTAATTTTACGACGCTGGGCGCGCGCGATCGCCCTCATATCAAATGCGGTTAAACTCACATCTTGCCCCATTCTCGCTTAACACCCTTTCGGGTCTATCCCCCAAAGACTAAATTTTCTTGTGGGGTGGCCTCTTCTAGCCCCCCCTCCTTGAAAGGCTTATTAACAACAGTGCCACATCTCACGTTAAACCAACTTGCAGTGTCAGGTAGGGACGGCGGTCGATGCGGGCTGAGTCCCTAAGAATATCGTGCCATTAATCCGATTTGAGCGCCGTCCCCGTCCCTGGGGAAAAAGTTCAACCATCCGGCGTTTTCATGGGTTAGGGGATTTCGGGCGCACAAATCTTAAATTTTTTTATCCGGACGGAGTTCCCCATGATCGGTTATTTCCAGTAGCATTTTTACCGACAGTCCAATTTAAGATTATCCTCTTAAGTGGATTAACTTGATATCAACATAAAATCTCAAATTAACTGTACAAGGTGTAAAGGAGAGAATAACGTGACAAAATTAAAACTGCTGTGGAGGCGGCGAAAAACTTTAATCGTTGCTTTTATGGCAGCAACAGGAAGTTTTTTGCTGGGTGTGACATGGCCGATTAACTTGCGAGCAAATCAGCCCTTGCAACCGATTCAGGCGCAAGTCTTGGCCGTATCCCACTCGCAAGAACAACAGCCGATGTCCAATATTAATAAGTTCTCCGAGGCGATCGCCCGTCGAGTTGAATTTTCCCAAAATGCTCTTGCCCAATTGCAGGCAATCCGATTTCACTCACCCGTACCGGATCAGTTTCAAGGTACAACCATTAGTCACGCGAAACTCGACCCCCAGCACAAGGCGATCGCCCTGACATTTGACGACGGCCCCTGGCCCAAAACAACTAGACAAATCCTAGATATTCTCAAGGAAAATAATATTAAGGCTACATTTTTCTGGGTAGGAAAATACCTGCAAAATTATCCAGAAATTGGCAAACAGGTTGCAGCAGCCGGTCACGCGATCGGCAATCACACTTGGAGCCATGAATACCTTCAGTATAACGAAGACGGTGCTGCTCGCGAGATCGATCGCACTTCATCCTTAATTGAGGACTTGACCGGCATCCAAACATCGATGTTCCGGCCGCCAGGAGGCATTTTAAACAATGGATTGACAGCTTACGCTCAAAAGAAAAATTATGCAGTTGTGATGTGGTCTGCTGATTCTTTTGATTGGCGCAGTCTTACGGAGTCTTTGATGGACAACGTGATGAGGCAAGCCAATTCCGGTGGCATTGTGCTGATGCACGACGGCGGTGGTAATCGATCGAGAACTGTAAAAGCTTTGCCCGACATTATTGCTCGATTGAGAAAGGAAGGGTACATTTTCGTAACAGTTCCCGAGTTATTACAGATGCAAGAACAAGAGTCAAAACAGCAGACAACAGCACAAAAATAACAATTCGTAAAAGTGGTAGGTTATACCCCACATTCCGCAGATGTGGGTGGAATTTTTTTATCAGTTGTGAAAAGTGGGAACCCCAAAGTTTTTCCGTTGAACT
>NZ_JAUBPR010000203.1:0-6321 GCF_036700845.1 Microcoleus sp. S13_C5 | reverse complement strand
TTAATTATGAAATGGAACCGAAACATCAAAAACAAAGGTAACGCGAGTTAATGCAGTTTAGATGTCGAACAGCTTACAATAATTACCCTTGTTTATGATTTTTCTTTTCCCTATAATAATTAACTCTCCTTGATTTAACAATACTCCGGACACTTTTTAAAGAGGGATGCGAGGCCTTCGGCAAGCAACGCTTACGCCATAAAGCAGAGAATTGAAAAAAGTGAGTGCAATCTGAACCAAAAATAAACAGAAAAAAAGACCCTCTTTTCGGTTGAGCTATAAAATAAGCTATAAAAACACACAAGCTCAACAGATTACCTTAGGAATATTATGGAATCCATCTTACAACAAATGCCAGGGATTAGTCAACCCCAAAAGAAGTTTTTACTCACTTTATTCTCAACTATTTTGCTGGTTCTTTGGTTTGGTCAACCTCACGAATCTTAGTCGTTTTAGTTGTTTGAGCGAAAAAACCTGGTTCTTCCGTACTTACTGCTGCTCAATTATTAGGAAAGTGCCAAGCCAGTAAAGCTCGCATTTCAAAATTAATGAAGTTTCTCAACCCAAAGCCACACCTTTTTAACAGCTTTAATTTGTTGTTAATTCCTTCAACTCGGCCGTTAGTTGTTCTTTGTTCAAAATACCCCACGATCTCTCCAAACCATCTTTTTATTGTTTCTACGCTCTTTTTATAGTAGGGTTCTGCCTTTTTTAACCAATCAATTAGTTCTAATGTCCCTTTAGCCAAATTTTGACTCGGCTCAAATAGAGCGTGAAACTCTTTTTTTAACTCGTGCATAATTCCTAGTAATGGTGCAGCATTTTTTACTTATTTTAATTTTTATTTTTGTGCTTCAGAAAATTTAATTACCGCTTTCACTAATGTATATTTATTTCCTTTTAAACTGTCAAATAATTTAGTTTATTCTTTATTTTTTAGCGCTGATGCTGCTTTTTATTGAGCAATTATCGCCTGATTCAATTCCTGATGAAGCATTTTTCTAGCGTGAAATATGTCTACTGTTACCTCAGCATTCGGACAAAGTTTTTTGACTAAGGATTTATAATTGCCCGTCATATTTCTACTTACTTTTTTTATTTGACCTAATACTTTTTCTCCCCATTTAAGCATCACTTTCTAGATGTGGGACTGCTTTTTTTCCGCAACCAACCCTATTAATTTATGTGTTTCTAGGTCGAATAACACCACAATAATTTTTCCTTGTTTTTTTACTTTTTTACTAAACTAATTTCATCTCTTCCTAATTTACTTCAGTTTTCTACATTGATAGGCAAGCTTCTCTTAGCTACCTATTTTACCATTGACCAAACTAAATCTTCTGTTAATTTATTATTTATTTTTAGCAACGTTATTAATATCACTATGGATTACTTGTTTAGTAATACTTTCCGCATATCTACGGGAAAAACTTTTCTTCGTCTCTACAAGATTTAAGGTTTTACTAAAAGGTTTTTGGCAGTTTTCACACTTAAATCTGCGCCGAGTTACTCTGAGAATTACTTCTTGGTTACTGATAGGTAAATCTCTCACCATAATTCCTTGATTTTGATGAAGACGATGGCTGGCTTGACCACATCGTGGGCAAAATGCGGTTTTATTCTCCGATATCACGGCGAAAATTAATGTTTCGCCTGTCTGTTTTTTATTTTTTACTATGACTCCCGGTAAATTTAGTATATTTGTCATTAACCTCTTCATAGCTTATTCCTTTCAAACCTTTTTTTGAGCATTTAATTAACATTTGAGCAGCGGTAAGTACGGAAGAGCCCACTTTCCCAGGGCTGCGGAGTCGGAAATTAACCAGCGGTGGATGGAAAAATTCGCCGATCCTGCATGAATGCTTGGCTCGATCGTGCAAACAATGCGATCGCCCTAATTCCCGATCGCAATCCCCAAAAGTCGATCGCCATTACCGATGACAAAGACGAAATTCGCACCCAAGAGAATCTAGCACTTATGCAGGCTCTACTCGATAACCACTCTGAATGCTTCCTATCCTTGACACAGTAGACCTGTTAGCTGAATCAAGTTAACAGAGGTTTGTGCTGGAAACAACACCCACAAGCTTGATTTTCCAAAACCCCTAGCCTTCACCCCAAGCTGACAAGAAGCCCATTATTCTCAAACGCAACATTTGTTCTTGAACACCTGGGTTTTAGCACCTGCTTGTACGTCCGGTGAGGCTGGCCACTACCGCCACTAACTCAGCAGCATCTACGGGTTTTGTCAAATGCATCTGAAAACCTGCTAATAGTGCCTGCTGACGATCGTCATTCCGGGCATAGGCCGTCAGCGCGATCGCGGGTAGCCTACCGCCCCGCTGCGCTTCAAGTTGACGCAACTTGCGGATCAGGGAGTAGCCATCCTCATCCGGCATCCCAATATCGCTCACTAAAACATCGGGGCTGCGATCGGTTGCGGTTTCGATAATGGTCAAAGCCTCCTTGACCGAAGCCACAGCCATGACATCAGCACCATACTTTTCGAGAATCGTGCTCAGCAAATCGAGCGCGTCAGCCTCGTCCTCTACAACTAAGATTTGTAAGCCTTCAAGGGTCGGCGAGGCCTGAAACATCCCATTCCCCTCGACGAGCGAGTGTAATGGCTCTGGATCGCTGGGTGGTAGATGGATAATCATCACGGGCAGTTTGACTGTAAAGGTCGTCCCCTGTCCTATCCCTGGACTCACTACCGTTACAGTCCCGCCATGTAATTCAACTAATTGACGCACAATGGCTAACCCTAAACCCAACCCCCCATAACTGCGAGTGGTCGTGCTGTCGTGCTGGCGGAAGCGATCGAAGACAAACGGTAGAAAGTCCGAGCTGATTCCTGTTCCAGTGTCGCTGACAGTAATTTCAACATGGGAATTAACCCGCTGCAAACGAATCTGGACTCGCCCATCTTTAGGCGTAAATTTGAGGGCGTTAGAAAGTAGATTCCACACAACTTGCTGCAACCTATCGGCATCACCCAAGAGCGGGCCAGCTTCAGAATCGAGTACGCTTTGCAGGCGAATTGACTTTGCCTCAGCCGCCAAGTGTACAGACTCAATCGCCGATTCAATCACCGGCACGAGATTGACAGGACGGACTCGGAGGCGCAGTTTACCTGTAATGATGCGAGAAACATCGAGGATGTCTTCGATGAGCTGGGCTTGAGACTGCGCGTTTCGCTCGATCGTCTCCAAAGCCCGCGCCACCTTATCCTCACTCAGGTTTTTCTGCCTTAACATCGTTGACCACCCTAAGATCGCGTTGAGAGGAGTTCTGAGTTCATGAGAAAGAATCGAGAGAAACTCATCCTTGGCACGGTTGGCTGCCTCTGCGTCTGCCCGAATTATTTGTTCACGCATCAATAATTCGTCTTTGGTGCGATTAGACGCTTCCAGTTGGGAAGTGCGTTCCTGCACCCGTTGCTCTAGCTCCACATTAATCGCCTGGATACGGCGGCGACTATTTTCTAGTTCCTGGTTTGTAAGGGCAAGTTGAGCTGGACTGGGCGTATCCAGTGCCACTGGAATTAAGGGAATCAGTAAAAAGGTAAACGTATAGAAAGACCAAAGACCAGTGACAGCTTTGATCAGTCCTGAAACCCAATAAATGGGATGCCAAAGTGTCACTATTCCCATAAGGTGCGTCGTGCCACATAAGGCAAAGATAAAAAAGAAACCCACCAGCAGCATCACCGTGTCAGCACGCAGATCCTTACGCTCATTCGTAAAGTAAACAATGGCAACCGCCACCGAGTAATAAGCGAGGGTAGTCAAGGCATCTGACGTTAAGTGCAGCCAGACTAACCCCGGTTTCCAGAGGTAACAATGCCCGTGAGGAATGAAATTATTAGAAAAGAAGGTGCTCAAGAGGTCAGGCATATTAGTTTACGGCACTGTCAAGTTAATTTAGGGGGTGTCATCAATTCAACCAGATGACCGCAGCAGCCAGAAGAATCGCACGCCGGAAAGTTCACCGCCCTACGGTAATAGCGCGTCACGATAGCCTGATAGTGCTTGAGCTTGGGGAAAAAGTTCTCAATCAAATGAGGGGCTCTGTACAATTGGGCATCGTAAGTTTCCAGGGTCTTGCAATTGCGGCGAGGTGAAATCACGGTGGCCCCTCGGCATTGAGACGGTCAATCACACGCTGATCTGGATCATAGCCCTTGTTAGCCAGCAGTGTATCCGCCATCAGTAACGGTTGCTGTTGGTCGCCTCCTGCTCGCGTCACCAGCTTGTCCGGGGTGAGGTGAAACCCCAACGGATTGCCCAACGCATCCACGCGATCGCATGAATCTTGTTAATCAATCGCCCTTTGCTGCCTCCAATTGCTTCATTCCTAGGCTCCTCAAAAAGCTCAGCAGAAAGATGTTTCTTTCAAGTGGGAAAATGCCTGAATTAAAACTAAGTTTAGCGCCGGGAAATAGTGGGTAAATGTGCTTTAATATGTCAAAATTCGCTTCTAAAAACGAAAATTAAAAATGTTAGAGTACGATCGCCTGTTCCAAACAATCGAAGAATTAGTAATGCTGCACTCACCCAGCGGTGCGGAATCGGAAATTAACCAGCGGTTGATGGAAAAATTCGCCGCCATGGGAGTGAATGCTTGGATCGATCGCGCGGACAATGCGATCGCCCTAATTAAGGGTCGCAATCCCGAAAAGTCGATCGCCATTACCGCCCACAAAGACGAAATTGGCGCCCTAGTTAAAACAATAGGCGAGAGAGGCCGCGTGGAAGTCCGCAGATTGGGCGGCGCATTTCCTTGGGTTTACGGCGAAGGCGTTGTGGATTTGCTCGGAGACAAGCAAACAATTAGCGGCATTCTCAGCTTCGGTTCCCGCCATGTTTCTCACGAATCTCCTCAGAAAGCTCAGCAGGAAGATGTTTCTGTAAAGTGGGAAAATGCCTGGATCGAAACTAAGTGTACCGCCGAGGAATTAGCCGAGGCCGGAATTCGACCGGGCACGCGGATGGTGGTGGGAAAGCACCGCAAGCGCCCGCTGCGGTTGAAGGACTGGATCGCCAGCTACACTCTGGACAACAAGGCTTCAGTGGCGATTTTGCTGGCTCTGGCGGAATGTTTGAAAGAGCCTGCGGTGAATGTTTATTTGGTAGCGTCGGCGAAGGAGGAGGTTGGGGCGATCGGAGCTTTGTATTTCACCCAGCGCCAGCCCTTGGACGCGCTGATCGCTTTGGAAATTTGCCCTCTGGCGCCGGAATACCCGATTTCTGACGGCGAAAACCCGGTTTTGCTGGTTCAGGACGGCTACGGAGTCTACGATGAAGGATTGAACGCCCAATTGCGCGCAGCAGCGGCAGCATCTGATGTAGAGGTGCAGTTGGCGGTAATTAGCGGTTTTGGGAGCGATGCTTCGATCGCCATGAAGTTCGGCCACGTAGCCCGCGCCGCTTGTTTGGCTTTCCCCACCCAGAACACCCACGGCTTTGAAATTGCTCATCTCGGGGCGATCGGCAATTGCGCCGCCATCCTCAAAACCTACTGTGACGAGCTTTGGGACGACTAGAAAAAAAACTTTCGCCAAGTAGTTGACAGATTGGGAAAGATTAGTTAAAGTAATAAAGGTGCGGAACACAAGCAAACGCAACGCGCCCCCATCGTCTAGAGGCCTAGGACACATCCCTTTCACGGATGCGACGGGGATTCGAATTCCCCTGGGGGTATTGAAAATTTAACTCTGATATCAAATCGATATCTAGTATGTGGGGTGGGCATCTTGCCCGCCCTTATTGCTATTCGGTTTAACATTAAGCTGATGCGTGCGATCGCACTTTCCTTAGTTTGCACCATTGCCATTGATATCAAACTTTTCTATAATGGGAATTTCTGAAGGTGAGGACGCGACTATTCGCAGGTTTATATCAACTATGATTTGATTTTTATCAAGAACTACATTTGCTTTTTTTATTATAATTTTTGCGGATAAACAATCGCCTGATTCAGGTTCGGGAGACGGCTGAGTTTTATATCCTGCGTCCTCCAGCCATTCACAAATCTTCCTCCAGTTTTCTACCTTTTCATCAGCTTTACCTACAAGATTTTTTACATATTGGTATAAAGTATTACAGAAATCTACGGCAATTCCCTTGGGGTTTTTGCTGAGCCTTTCGGCAATTTCGGCGGGACTGTAGCCGCAGAGGAGACCCCGTAGATGTTGTTTCTCTGTGGGCGTCAGCCGCTTTCCCTTGCCGGATGCTAGGTCTGTGTAAGCTGTTGTGCATTTAAAACGCATATTGGTATAATATAACATAATGATATTCAGAAAAAGTGAATGCCTGCTAA
>NZ_JAUBPR010000202.1:0-6337 GCF_036700845.1 Microcoleus sp. S13_C5 | reverse complement strand
CTGCAATGAATGATGAATACATGATGCTTCTTCTCAAATCCTTTTGTCAAGGCTGATTGAGATGCTCTTACCCTGGGATGAATACAACTTTGGAATCCTTGAGCAATGGAGTCCCAATGGTGGCAATTCCTGTGGCGAATGATCAGCCGGGAGTGGCGGCGCGGATTGGTTATACGGGTGTTGGCGAGGTGGTTTCTTTGAAGGAATTGAGCATTCCTAAAGTCCGATCGGCAATTGAGAAAGTCCTAACCCAAGAATCGTATAAACAAAGGGCGATCGAGATGCAAGAGGCGATCGGGCGATCGGGAGGAGTCAAGCGCGCTGCTGACATTATCGAACAGGTTGTATTGACTGGGAAACCTGTCTTAGCTTCTCAAATCTAAAATCTAAGATGTGGAGTCAAATCTAAAATCTAAAATCTAAAATCTAAAATCGACTGATGGCTCACGCACCTCTGGTGTGATGAGCAAATTTATGCTATGTTCGACTGCAAAGTTGACAGCGGTATGAATATGCTGACTCTTCCCGGCGTTGAAGTCACAGATCTCATCTACGAAAGCGCAAACTCCCTGGTTTACCGAGCATTCCGACAACCCGACAGTCTCCCCGTCATCCTCAAAGTCCTTAAAGAAAATTATCCCACACCCCAAGAACTCGCCCGCTATCGCACAGAGTATAAAATTACACAATCTCTTAACCTGAGCGGCTGTATAAAAGCCTATGATTTGCAGCCATATCAAAACACGCTGGTGATGTTTGTGGAGGATTTTGGCGGCGAATCCTTGAAAATTTGGATGCAGCAAACATTTAGTATTGCAGAATTCCTCAGAATTGCGATCGCCACCACAGAAAGTTTACAACAAATTCACAGCGCCCACATCATTCACAAAGACATTAACCCTTCAAATATTGTCTTCAATCCAGCTAGCGGAGAACTCAAAATTATCGATTTTGGCATTTCCACGCAGTTGACGCGAGAGAATTACACCATCAAAAATCCCAACATTTTAGAGGGAAATCTTGCTTATATGTCGCCGAAACCTGCAGAATGAACCGAAGTTTAGATTACCGCACAGATTTTTATTTTCTGGGGGCTACATTTTACGAACTGCTGAGATACCAACGGCCTTTTGACACTAACGATGTCCTGGAATTAGTACACAGTCATCTCGCTAAGCAGCCCTTATCTCCCTTTGAGGTGAATCCCGAAATTCCGCAAGTTGTTTCCGAGATTGTCATGAAGTTGATGGCGGAAAATGCTGAAGAACGCTATCAAAATGCTTTCGGAATAAAAGTTCATTTAGAAAAATGTTTAAATCACCTGCACGGCTCTAACAATATATCTGTTTTTTCTCTAGGTTTTCAAGATATTTATGACTGTTTTCAAATCCAGCAAAAACTTTACGGCAGAGAGCGAGAAATTGATAGCTTACTAACAGCTTTTGAACGAGTCAGCGGACACAGGCAAGATGCCTGTGCCACAAGCGCAATGATGCTGATTTCGGGATATTCTGGTATCGGCAAATCAGCTATGGAATCGCCCCATTGCTGCGATTTGTGCGGAGTTTCCCAGCGCCCGGATTGTCCTGCTGACGACTTATGACGGCGATGAAAACATCTATCGCGGATTGCAAGCGGGTGCTAAGGGCTATCTGCTTAAGGATGCGGAACCCAAGGAGCTTTTAGCAGCGATTCGGGCTGTTTTTGAGGGTAAAAAGTACATTCCGCTGGCAGTGGGTGTTAAGTTAGCCGATCGCCTGAGTGGGCCTGAATTGAGCGAGCGCGAATTAGAAGTCATCCGCCTCATAGTCGCTGGTAAAAGCAACAACGAGATTAGTGAAGTTTTGCACATCAGCGAAAGCACCGTCAAGTTTCACATCAACAATATTTTGAGCAAAATGGGAGTTAGTGATCGCACGCAAGCCGCGATTTCCGCATTAAAACGGGGGATTTTCAGCCTGTAGTTTAATGAGCAGTATTTTTTTTACTGAGAAATATGACTATTATGACTGCAAATAATGATAAATAAGACCTTAAGTTTTATGTAAAAACTTTTTAGTAAGGCTAAGCTGGAGCTCATAGGACAAATTAGCCCTGCTCAAAAAAAATGCTTTATTCATTTTTGTCCAAATCTCAAGTCAAAATCCGCGTTTTAAAACAGTTAGCAGCCGCTGTTTCGGCGTCTTTAGCTCTTAGTGCAACAACCAGTTTGAAACCCTCGCTGGTATTAGCCACTAGCAATATCCCCCCCGCAAATCAAACCTCGACTCAGCTAGCTGCAAAACCTGATTCTAGTTTGCAGCTAGGGCAGTTGCGTACCACTGTTCCCGTGCAGACAATGCAGCTCGATGCGGGCGGATTTATCCCGATCGCGATTGGCGGTATGATAATTATTCTGGTGCTGCCATTATTTTTTGGCGGATTGGTGGTAATTGGCGATCGGGAAGTTGGCATTGTCAGTAAAAAGTTTAGCTTCGGCGGCAAGTCTTTACCCCCCGGAGATTTAATTGCCTTAAACGGAGAAGCGGGATATCAAGCTGATACTTTGCCCCCCGGTTGGCACTGGGGTTATTGGCCTTTGCAGTACAACGTTCGCAAAGAGTCTCTGACTGTAGTTCCCCAAGGTGAAATTGCTCTCATTATCGCAGCAGGTGGTCAGTCAATTCCGCCGCAGCGCATCCTCGGCAAAATCACAGAATGCGACAATTTTCAAGATGCTCGCAAATTCCTCAAAGGCGGCGGCGAAAAAGGTAGACAACTCGGCATTGTGACTGGCGGTAGCTATCGAATTAATACAGCATTATTTACCGTGATTACAGCGGCAAATGCTGCCAAACACGGGATGACAGCAGAACTATTGAAGCTGTACAAAATTGCCCCAGACAAAGTAGGAATTGTCACAACTTTTGATGGCGTTCCGATTCAAGATGGCGAAATTGCCGGCCCGATTATTCCGAATCACGACAACTTCCAAAACGCGCAAAAATTTATCGCCGCCGGCGGGCGGCGCGGTTTGCAGGAACAGGTGTTGCTTTCGGGTTCGTGGAACTTAAATCCTTGGTTTGTCGGGGTTGACCAAGTGGCGATGACCGAAATCCCGATCGGCTATGTCGGCGCGGTCATTTCCTATGTCGGCAAAACCTCGGAAGATGTGAGCGGTGCTGCTTTCACTCACGGAAATTTAGTAAATGTCGGCAACAAAGGGGTTTGGGTAACTCCCCTTTATCCGGGGAAACATCCGCTGAACACTCGCATTTTGAAAGTAGAGTTAGTGCCGACTACTAATATAGTATTGAATTGGTCGGGCAAAACAGAAAGGCACAGTTACGATTCTAAACTTTCGTCTTTAACCGTGCGTTCTCAAGACGGTTTTGCCTTTGATTTAGAAGTAGCTCAGATTATTCACGTCGGGGCTTTGGATGCTCCGAAAGTTATCTCTCGCGTCGGTTCAATGCAGAATTTAGTAGACCACGTTTTGCAGCCGACAATTGGCAATTATTTCCGCAATTCTGCTCAAGCTTATTCTGTATTAGATTTTCTCTCGGCAAGAAGCGGCAGGCAAGCGGAAGCAGCAGAGTATATCAGAGCAGCTTTGCGTACCTATGACGTGCAAGCAATTGATACTTTGATCGGGGATATTTTGCCACCGGCAGAGTTGATGCAAACTCAAACTGATCGCAAAATTGCTGAGGAACAGTGCAAGACTTATGAGGTGCAGCAAGTAGCACAAACTCAGCGGCAACAATTGGTGCGGGAAACGGCGCTGGCTGAGATTCAACAAGAGATGGTCAAATCGGAACAAGGCGTGAAGATTTCAGAGTTGAAAGCAAATTCTCAGGTTAAACAAGCTCAAGGTGAAGCTGAGTCGATTCGGGTGAAGGGAAATGCTCAAGCTGAAGCTTATCGCGCGGGTGTTGTAGCTTTGGGAGGTTCCGGTTATACGGCTTTGCAGTTAATGCAAATTATAGGCGATCGTAACGTGCGAGTTGTGCCGGATGTTGCGGTAACAGGCAACGGTAGCGGCGGCGGTTTGGTTGATGGTTTGCTGGGAATGATGATGTGGAATCAAACGAGCAAAAATGGAGAAAATGGCGGGGATTTACCTGTAGTTAACCTACAGAAATCGGAACCTGCGGCAAAGTTATCAGTAGCCCAGGTGAATTCTGTTAAGCCGCCGGCATCTCGCGCTAATTCCCCTGTTGCGAATTCTGAGGCTGAGATTGACTCGCGGTTTGATGAATTGCCGTTTGACGATCGATCTTTTAGTTAGGCTGTGTAGTTTGTAGTCAGGACTTCAGTCCTCTCTTATGGAAAGGGGGTCTTACCACTTTGTAGTTTTGCACCATACCTAGCCCAAAGTTCAGCTAATCTTCTCAATCCAATGTCAGGATTAGCTGACATTGGATTGAGTTAAAAACTCAACTTTTAACCAGCTATTTTTGCGAATACTTTTTATCCACTTAAAACTTAATTGAAATGGCGATTTTCCAATGCTAGCCTACGTAGAATTAAAGTTTACCTCTTTAGCAATAAGAGTAATTTATGCAACTTTTAACCATAGATTTAGATACATTTTCTCAGGCGAGTCTCCTGGGATTCGCGGCCTTAACAGCCTATATTCTCACACTACTTCCCACAAATTTGAGAATAGTTTTTCCTCTCACAAAAAAAACAGGCTTTCCCCAATGGCTGCTAAAATATCGCCGCGTCATTGGTCTGCTATCTTTCTTTTTAGCTGTACTTCACGGATTCATCTTTTTCAAACAAAGAAACTTTGATATCTTTGATCTCAAAACTTATTTTGTTTACTTCCAGGGAGTATCAAGCTTCATTATTTTCACTCTTTTGGCTATCACCTCTAACGATTGGAGTGTGAAAAGACTCAAAAAAAATTGGAAAAAATTGCAGATTCTCACTTACCTTGCTATGTTTTTAGTAACCTGGCATATCTGGGATAAAATGGCAGGTCACTGGACATATTTAACCCCTGTTGGAATTGCAGCTATAACCGCCACAATAGTTTTATTCCTCGGTCGGCTCTTGATTGATCGCCAATCTAGACAACAAAAAAATTAGCCAAAAGAAGGCAAAGTAACAGGGCGAAACCCGAGTGTTGGATAGCATTTTTTAAACGTAGAATGTCGCCGAAACCTCCTCGATCAATTTCTGGGCTTTAAATCGGGGAGTTTATTTTACATAAACTGAGTTGTGGAGGCTATATTTATGATATCAAAAGCATTTAAATGGAAACTTTCAGCAGCTTTGACATTAACAGCAGTTGTAACTGCGGCCGGCATCGGCTGGTCTAGGTCGCTTTCGGAATCGGAAACAACTCTATCTCAGTTGAAATCGGGGTTGTTCACTCAATCTTCCAGCAGTTTTAAAGAGAATTCAGGGTGGATTTACGCGATCGCACTCAGTCCAGACGGCAAAACTTTAGCCAGCGGCTGTTATAGCGGCATTATCAAAATCTGGAACTTGCAAACCGGCAAATTACTTTACACCTTAAAAGCACATACCGATGCAATTGAATCCCTCGCCATTAGTCCTGATGGCAATGTTTTGGCTAGCGGGAGTTGGGATAACCGGATTAAATTGTGGAATCTCAAAACTGGCATACTCATCAATACCTTGAAAGGTCATGCGGATGATGTCAAGGCAATAAGTATCAGTCCTGATGGAAGGTTACTCGCTTCTGGCAGTACCGACAAAACTGTAAAACTGTGGAATTTTCCCGATGGCAAACTACTGGGCACACTTCAAGATACAGACTGGATTAAATCTGTCGCTTTTAGCCCAGACAGTAAAATTTTGGCAATCGGCAGCCAGAATGGAACTATCAAGATTTGGTGGCTTGATGATGGCGGCAATTACACACTGACTGGGCATTCCGGGTCGGTGGAATCAGTTGCATTCAGTCCTGACGGGAAAACTTTAGCCAGTGGCAGTGCGGATAAAACTGTTAAGCTGTGGCAGTTTACAGATGGCAAAGTTCTGCACACATTAACAGGACATTCCGGCCCGGTTCTCTCAGTTGCTTTTAGCCCGGATGGACAGGCTTTAGCTAGTGGCAGCTACGACAAAACTATTAAGCTGTGGAACTTAAAAACAGGTGAACTGATAACAAATTTTGCGGAGCATTCTAAGCCAGTTTGGTCAGTTGCTTTTAGCTCTCAAGATACTTTCTTAGCCAGCGGTAGCGCAGATGAAACTATTAAGCTGTGGCCTGTACCTGTCCCGCTTGCGACTCAGGTTAACTCGGGAGCATCCCGGTTTTGTAAAAGTGCTATGCAGAGAGGATAATAGGTAGAGCGTCAACAGAAGCGTGAACTGCATT